>NZ_JAMRYM010000005.1:0-72661 GCF_023743255.1 Rathayibacter rubneri
GTCGAGACCCGCGCCGACGCGGAGGCGTCGCCGCGGCGGAGCGCGTCGGCGAGGGTCTCGACCGTGCCGGCCAGCGCCGAGACCAGTCGGCGCGCCTCCGCCCGCGCCGCCCGCAGCGGGTTCCGGGGCACGATCGCCGTGCAGAGCAGCGCGGCGAGACCGCCGACGAGACCGTCGAGGCTGCGCGTGAACACTCCCCCGTCGGGTGCCGGGAGCACCATCACGAGCATGGCCTGCGTGCCCGCCGCCACGGCGAAGCCGGGCGACGGCGAGAGCGCGCGTCCCACCGTGAAGACGACCGCGAGCACGAGGGCCAGCTGCCAGACGCCCGTGCCCCAGAGCAGCAGGAGCACCTCGCTCAGCGCGATGCCGAGGACCATCCCGACCGCGGTCTCGGCGACCTGCTTCGGGCGCGTGTCGCGCGCGATGCCCAGACTCGAGATGGTGGCCGTCAACGACAGCACCGGCGCCGGGTGCCCGAACACGAAGCGCGAAACGGAGTAGGCGAGCACCGCCGCGAGCACGATCTGCACCACCGCGGGCGCCGACGCCACCGCGCGGGCCACGCCCCGCGAAGGTCGCAGACGATCGCCGTGGACGAGGCTCCGGATCCGCTCGGCCGCCCGATCCCGACGTGCGGGTCCTGCGGCCACCACGGTGTGGCCTACCTGGTCTTCGCCCCGAGTCGGGGCAGACGGGGAACGCCCGCCTCCGCACCGGCTCCGGGCGGGACGACGACCTCCTGGGCCGCCGCGACGCGGATCTGGCCCGCGAGGACCGTCAGCTCGAGATCGACCGGGACGGCGCGCTTGACGACGGCGAGCGCCACCGGGCCGTCCTCGTAGTGCCAGGCGCTGGAGGTGACCGCGCCGACCTCGACGCTCTCGCCGTTCCTCACCGCGAAGACGGGATCGCCGTGCGACGGCAGCGCGGAATCGGAGCCGTCGAGCTGCAGCAGGACCAGGCGGCGGGGCGGGTGGCCGAGGTTGTGCACCTTCGCCACCGTCTCCTGACCTCGGTAGCAGCCCTTGGCGAGGTGCACCGAGGAGCGGAGCAGGTCGAGCTCGTGCGGGATGGACCGCTCGTCGACCTCGGTCGCGTGGCGCGGACGCCACGCCGCGATGCGGAGCGCCTCGAGCGCGTCGGACCCGGCGAGGACCACGCCCGCCGCCGCGGCAGCCGAGGCGAGGCCCGCGAGAGCGGCGCGCGGCACGAGGGTCTCGCGCGCGTGCCAGTCGGCCGCCGGATGCTCGGCCGCGGCGTACTGCCAGCCGCCGGGCTGGACGCTCGTCCACGGGTCGATCCAGCTGACGGCGGAGTCGCCCGCCAGGCCGAGGACGAACGAGGCGGCGGATCCGTCGCCGAGGGTCGCGAGCGTCGCGAACTCGTCGGTGCGGTCCGCGATCTCGACGCGGAGCAGGAAGCGCATCCGGTCGAGCCAGGCCGCGAGGCCGGCCGTCTCGTCGCGGTCGAGCAGGAGCCAGGCCGCCTCGCCGTCGTCGACGACGCGGATCAGGTGCTCGATGCGGCCGGTCGGGTCCAGGAGGAGCGTCTCGGCGGAGTCGCCGGGCTGCAGTCCCCGGAGCGCCTGACTGGTCAGGGAGTCGAGCCAGGTGAGGCGGTCGGGACCGGTGACGGTGACGACTCCGCGCCCCGACAGGTCGACGAGCGCGGTGCCCGCGGCGAGCGCGCGCTGCTCGCGGAAGGGCTCGCCGTAGTGCGCGGCGACACCCGGCTCGGCGACGCTCGCGGTGGCGACCGCGCCGGGGACGTCGAGCAGGGGGGAGAGCGCATCAGTCGACACGGGCGAGCCTTCCGGAGGCGTGGGTGCGCAGGCCCTGGCCGAGCGCGGCGATGTCCCACGCCCAGAGCAGGTGGTCGTCGACGAGGCCGTAGAGGCGGGTGGCGGCGGCGTAGTCCTTCGCGGCGGCGGTGCGCATGACCGCGTCCGTCGCGAGGTCGATCCTCGGGCCCTTGACCTGGCCGAGGTAGAGCTCGCTCACGCCGTCCGGGTGGACGAGCGAGACCTCGATGTCGAAGCCGCCCGCGGCGTTGCGGAGGGTCTCGACCGATTCCGCGTCCGGATAGGCGGGAGCACCGCGACCCGGCAGCATCGCGGGGCCGGCATCGGCGTCCGTCAGGGCGCGGCTGAGGCGCCAGTAGCCCATCTCGCTCACCAGCGGGCTGTGCCCGATCTCGCGCTCGTCGTCGAGCAGCCAGGTGTAGGAGCTGTAGTTGAGGTAGGGCAGACCGTCGTAGCTGAAGCTGACGCGGTGGCCGAACTCGGCCTGCACGGACTCGTCGCCGACGGCGTAGTCGACGACTCCGGACCCCTCCCAGACGCCGAGCAGCCAGGAGAGGGGGACGAGCTCGGGCGGCAGGCCCGACGGAAGGGAGATCACTCCGGTTCTGACGCGGCGGCTAGCTCTGGCCGCGGTAGAGCTTGTAGACGACGACTCCCGAGACCCACGCGATCGCGAGGGAGGCGAGCCCGAGCAGTCCGAGATAGAAGAGTTCCAGCGCGAGAAGCATGGCTCCATCCTACCCGGCGGCACGGGCGCGGAGCGGGGGCGGGGCCTGCGGGACGGCGGGGAGCGTCAGCGCCCGGCGAGAGCCGCGATCGCGCTCGCGACGCCGACGACGACCATGGAGCCGACGACGCTCGTCATCGTCCGCAGGAGGTACCCGGAGGCCCGGGCGACGGCGAGCTGCACCGCGAAGGTCGCCAGCACGCATCCTCCGAACGTGAGGGCGAGCCACGTCTGAGCCGACCCCGGCGACGCCAGCACCAGCGACACGACGGACCCCGCGAGTGCCAGCACCCAGACGATGCCGACGCCCACCCGATCACCGCTCATCCGTCAATTGTGCCCTAGGGCGCGTCGAACACGGGATCGCCGTCGCGAGCACACGGCCTGACCGTGCGAGCTGCACGGAGGAAGCAGACGGTCGATGCGGGCATCGACCGAGGATCCCGACGCCGCGGATCGTGCGATCAGGACGCGGCGGAGCACGCGAGAACGTGTTCGACACGGCCCGGGCGATCGGCCGTTCCGGCCCGCCGCTAGTATTGCCGCAGACCATTTCTGGAGGATCCGTGGCGCAGTTGTTGATACTGACCTCTGCGGGGGGCACCGAGGTGCTGCCCGCGCTGGGGCTCCTCAGCCACAAGACCCGGCAGATCCCCGCCGAGCCGGCCCAGCTCGTGAACGCTCCGAGCTGCGATCTCATCTTCGTCGACGCCCGTCAGGACCTCGCCAGCGCCAAGTCGCTCTGCAAGATCCTGACCACCACCGGCATCAACGTCCCGCTCATCCTGATCCTCACCGAGGGCGGGCTCACGGCGGTCTCGGCCGACTGGGGCGTCAACGACGTGATCCTCGACTCCGCCGGCCCCGCCGAGGTCGACGCGCGCATCCGCCTCGTCATCGGGCGCCTCGCCCAGGAGCAGTCGACGTCGCGCATCCAGGCGTCCGGCGTCGTGATCGACGAGGCGAGCTACTCGGCGAAGGTGCACGGCCGCCCCCTCGACCTCACCTTCAAGGAGTTCGAGCTCCTGCGCTTCTTCGCCACCCATCCGTCCCGGGTGTTCACCCGCGAGCAGCTGCTCAGCGAGGTGTGGGGCTACGACTACTTCGGCGGCACGCGCACGGTCGACGTGCACGTGCGGCGCCTGCGCGCCAAGCTCGGCGACCTCGAGTCCCTCATCGGCACCGTCCGCAACGTCGGATACCGGTTCAACGTCTACGAAGAGGACAATGAGCGAGTCCCTCAACCTCTCCGTTGAGAACCTGGCCGACCCCGCGGTGTCGGCCGGTCTCGAGCAGCTGATCGGCCGCGCCCAGTGGTTCGACGGGCAGCCGCCCTTCAGCGACCAGACCCTGGTCGATGCGCGCACCGGCTCGCGCACGCTGCTCATCGGCCTGCGCGCCGACGTGGTCGTCGCCGCGGCCGTCCTCGGGCAGGGCGAGCTCGAGTTCGTCGTCGACCCGGAGTGGCGCGGCGTGGGCTTCGGCCGGGCCGTGCTGGAGCAGGTGCTCGCGAGCGGACGGACGGGTCTGCTCGCCTGGGCGCACGGCGACCACCCCGCTGCGCGCTCGCTCGCCGAGTCGCACGGCTTCGCTCCGGTGCGCACGCTCCTGCACCTCGAGCTCGAGCCCCTGGCCGCCCCCGAGGTGCGGGTCCCCGAGGGGTACGTGCTCTCGGACGCCCGCGGTCTCGATCCCGCGGAGTGGGTCGCGCTCAACGCGCGCGTGTTCGCCGCGCATCCGGAGCAGGGTCGGCTCACCGAGGACGACCTCGACGCCCGCCGGTCCGAGGACTGGTTCGACGAGGGCGACTTCCTGGTGCTGCGGAACGCCTCCGGCGCTCTCGTGGGCTACGACTGGCTGAAGATCGAGCCCGGATCGACGACGGGCGAGATCTACGTGCTCGGCATCGCTCCTGAGGAGGCGGGCCGCGGCCTCGGCCGCGCACTCCTGGGCGCGGGCCTCGCCCGCATGCTCGCGCGCGGCTGCACCACCGCCGACCTCTACGTCGAGGCCGAGAACCGCTCGGCCGTGGCCCTCTACCGCTCGCTCGGCTTCACCGACGCCTCCGTCGACGTGCAGTACCTGCAGCGCACGCCCGCCGTCCGCTGATCCGGAGGCTCCTCCCCCGGCGGCGTTCACGCCCCATTCACCACCGGCGGCGCGGAGCGCGCGGAGGCGGTGCCAGGATGGTCGCATGGACGGCGACAACCTCATTCTCGAAGACGGCCTGAGCGACGAACTCGACGACGACTTCGACGACGAGGAGGAGCACTCGGACCCTCTCCTCCCGGACAACCGCTACCTCGACCGCGAGCTGAGCTGGCTGGCGTTCAACCAGCGCGTGCTGGAGCTCGCCGAGGACCCGCTGGTGCCGGTGCTCGAGCGCGCCAACTTCCTGGCGATCTTCTCCTCGAACCTCGACGAGTTCTTCATGGTGCGGGTCGCCGGTCTCAAGCGCCGCATCCTCACCGGCCTCGCCCTCACGACGAACATCGGCCGCGTCCCTCTGGACGTGCTGACCGACATCTCCGAGAAGGCGCACCAGCTGCAGCAGCGTCACGCCCGGGCCTTCAAGGACCAGGTCGAGCCCGCTCTGCGGGAGGCCGGCATCGACATCGTCCGGTGGGACGAGCTCAGCGACGCCGAGCGGGCGGTGCTGGACGACTACTTCTCGGCCCAGATCTTCCCGGTCCTGATGCCGCTGGCCGTCGACCCGGCGCACCCGTTCCCGTACATCTCCGGGCTCTCGCTCAACCTGTCGGTCCGGGTGCGCAACCCCAAGACCCAGAAGACCGAGTTCGCCCGCCTCAAGGTGCCGCAGATGCTCCCGCGCTTCGTGCGCATCGCCGGCGTCGCCGCGCCCGGCGAGCCCATGCGGTTCATCTCGCTCGAGGACCTCATCGCGAACGAGCTCGACGACCTCTTCCCCGGCATGGAGATCCTCGATCACCACGTCTTCCGGGTGACCCGCAACGAGGACGTCGAGGTCGACGAGGACGAGACCGAGAACCTCATCAAGGCACTCGAGAAGGAGCTGCTGCGCCGCCGGTTCGGGCCGCCCATCCGCCTCGAGGTCACCGACGACATGGACGACGAGACGCTCGGCCTGCTCGTCCGCGAGCTCGACATCACGACGCAGGAGGTCTACAAGCTCCCCGCTCCGCTGGACCTGGGCGGCCTCTTCAGCCTGCAGAAGATCGACCGGCCGGACCTGAAGTACCCGAACCACGTCCCGACGACGGCGGCGCAGCTCATGCCGACGGAGCCGAACCAGCGCCAGGACGTCTTCAAGGCGGTCTCCCGCGGCGACGTGCTGCTGCACCACCCCTACGAGTCGTTCGCGACGAGCGTCCAGTCGTTCCTCGAGCAGGCCGCCGCCGACCCGGATGTGCTCGCGATCAAGCAGACGCTCTACCGAACCTCGGGCGACTCCCCGATCGTCGAGGCCCTCATCGACGCGGCCGAGTCGGGCAAGCAGGTCCTCGCCCTGGTCGAGATCAAGGCGCGCTTCGACGAGCAGGCCAACATCTCGTGGGCCCGCAAGCTCGAGAAGGCCGGCGTGCACGTCGTCTACGGCCTCGTCGGCCTCAAGACCCACTGCAAGCTCGCCCTCGTCATCCGCCAGGAGAAGGGCGGGGTGCTGCGGCACTACTCCCACATCGGCACCGGCAACTACAACCCGAAGACCTCGCGCATCTACGAGGACCTCGGCCTGCTCACCGCCGACGACGAGGTCGGCAAGGACCTCACCCGTCTGTTCAACGAACTGTCGGGCTACGCGATCGAGAAGAAGTTCAAGCGCCTGCTGGTGGCTCCGCGCCACCTCCGCAAGGGACTGCTGAAGCGGATCGACGCCGAGACCGAGAACGCCCGCGCCGGCAAGCCCTCCGGGATCCGGATCAAGGTCAACTCGATCGTCGACGAGGCCGTGATCGACGCGCTCTACCGCGCCAGCCAGGCCGGGGTCCCGGTCGACGTCTGGGTCCGCGGCATCTGCGGGCTGAAGCCCGGACAGGAGGGGCTCAGCGAGAACATCCGCGTCCGCTCGATCCTGGGCCGCTACCTCGAGCACTCGCGCATCTTCAGCTTCGTCAACGACGGCGATCCGATGGTCTACATCGGCAGCGCAGACATGATGCACCGCAACCTCGACCGCCGGGTCGAGGCCCTCGTGCGGATCGTCGAGCCCGCCCACCTCAGCGAGATCGACGACATGTTCGAGCGCGCGATGGACGAGAAGACGGCCTCGTGGTGGCTCGGACCCGACGGTGTCTGGACGCGCCGCCACCTCGACGAGGACGGAGCCCCGCTGTCGGATCTCCAGAACCGTCTGATGGCGCACATCACGCACCGCAAGCGCATCGCGTCGCGGGCCGCGTCCCGGGCCTCCTCCCGCTGACGCCGTGACGGGGACCGTCTACGCGGCCGGAGCGGTGTGCTGGCGGATCATCGAGGGCCGCCCGCACATCCTCGTGATCCACCGACCGCACCGGAGGGACGTCAGCCTGCCCAAGGGCAAGGTCGACCCGGGCGAGTCGCTGCCCGAGACCGCGGTGCGCGAGATCCGGGAGGAGACCGGGCTCGCCGTCGGGCTCGGCGTGCCGCTGGGCTCGACGGAGTACACGCTGCCCAACGGGCGGCCCAAGGCCGTGTACTACTGGGCCGCGAAGGTCAGCGAGAAGGCCGTGCTCCACTCCGACTTCCTGCCGAACCGCGAGGTGGAGGCGCTGGAGTGGGTGACGCCCAAGCGGGCGCGCGGGTACCTCACCTACCCGCACGACGTCGCGATCGTCGACGAGTTCGCCCGGATCGCCGCACGAGGCGCGCTCGAGACGTTCGCGCTCGTCGTGCTGCGGCACGCGAAGGCCGTGCCCGCCTCCTCCTGGGACGGTCGCGACTCGACCCGCCGCCTCAACCGGCGCGGTGCCGAGGAGGCCGCGGCCGCGGGACGCGCCGTCGCCGCGTGGCGCCCGCGCCGCCTCGTCTCGAGCACCGCGAAGCGCTGCCGGGCGACCGTCGCCCCCCTCTCCTCCCTCCTCAAGCGCCCGGTGCGCCTGTCCGAGGACATCAGCCAGGAGTCGTTCGAGAACGGCACAGCTGACATCCGGAGCCTGGTCGGCAAGCGCGTGCGCGCGCGCAAGTCGGCGGTCCTCTGCAGCCACCGGCCGGTGATCCCCGAGATCCTGCGCGAGATCGCCCTCGCCACGGCCACTCCGATCGGCCCGTACCTCGACGAGGCCTCGCACCTGCCCACCGGCGGGTTCACGGTCGTGCACCTCTCGAGCGAGCACCCGGGCTCGGGCATCGTCGCGATCGAGACGCACTCGCCGCTCGCCTGAGCCCCCTAGCTGAGCAGCCGGATCGAGCCGGTTCACCGGCGCGCCCGGCAAGCCCCGACGGGCCTCGTTCACCGCCCGTTCACCCAGCGGACCGTGGGCGGACACGACCCCCTCGTACATTCGCTCGCGGGCTGCACCAGGCCCTGTTCTGTTTCCATGCTTTCCTACCCGAAAGGGATACTTGTGAGAATCTCGCGTCTCGGCCAGGCGGCCGTCGTCGCCGCCGTCGCAGCGATCACTCTGACCTCGTGCGCAGCCAACGAAGGGGGCGCCTCCGCAGGCGGGTCCTCCGAGTCGGCGTCCGGCAGCAGCCTCGAGGGCACGCTCAACGGCATCGGCGCCTCGTCGCAGGGGTCGGCCCAGGAGGCCTGGGTCGCCGCCTTCCAGACGGAGAACCCCGGCGTCACCATCAACTACTCGCCCGACGGCTCGGGCGCGGGGCGCGAGGCGTTCATCGCCGGCGGCGCCGACTTCGCCGGCTCGGACCGCGCGCTGAAGCTCGAGGAGCTCGACGGCTCCTTCGGCAAGTGCGCCGAGGGCACCTCCGCCATCGACGTCCCCGCCTACATCTCCCCCATCGCCCTGGTCTTCAAGGTCGACGGCGTGGACGAGCTCAACCTCGACGCGGCCACCGCCGCGGGCATCTTCAAGGGCACCATCACCAAGTGGAACGCCCCCGAGATCACTGCGCTCAACCCCGACGCGACGCTCCCGGACGCCAACATCACCGCGGTGCACCGCTCGGACGACTCGGGCACCACCGAGAACTTCGCCGCGTACCTCAACGCGACCGCTCCCGATGTCTGGGACGCGGAGCCGGACGGCGTCTGGCCCTACGAGGGCGGCGAGGCGGCCCAGGGCACCTCGGGCGTCATCGACACCGTGACCAACGGCACCAACACCATCGGCTACGCCGACGCGTCGCGCGCCGGTGACCTCGGCACCGCGAAGATCAAGGTCGGCGAGGAGTTCGTCGAGTACTCCCCCGAGGCCGCTGCCGCGATCGTCGACGCCTCGCCCGAGGCGACCGACCGTCCCGAGAACGACATCGTGTACGACATCGACTACTCCACCGAGGAGTCGGGCGTGTACCCGGTCGTCCTGGTCAGCTACCTCATCGCCTGCCAGGAGTACCAGGACCCCGCGACGGCTGAGCTCGTCAAGGCGTACCTTGGCTACGTGACCAGCGAGGCCGGTCAGGAGGAGGCCGCGACCTCCGCCGGTGCCGCCCCGCTCTCGTCCGAGCTGTCGACCCAGGTCGCCACCGCGATCGAGTCCATCAAGTAGCACCCCCCGCGCGAATCGGCCCCGGACCCCCACCGGTCCGGGGCCGTCTCGCGGCTCGGCCCCTCCCCCACACCGAACGCAGGGAACCCACCATGAGCACCGCAGAGCGGCCCGTCGGCGCCATCAAGGCGAAGCAGCGTCCGGCCGACCGGATCTTCGCCGGATCGGCCGTCGCCTCCGGCACGCTGATCCTCGTCATCCTCGCCGCCGTCGCCCTCTTCCTGGTCGTGCAGTCGATCCCCGCGCTCACCGCGCCGGCCGACGACATCTCCGGCGGCGCCGGCTTCTGGGCCTACGTCGGGCCCCTGGTCTTCGGCACGGTCTACGCCGCGGCCCTGGCTCTCGTCATCGCCGTCCCGATCTCGATCGGCATCGCGCTCTTCATCTCGCACTACGCCCCGCGCCGTCTCGCGCAGGGCCTGGGCTACGTGATCGATCTGCTGGCCGCCGTGCCGTCGGTCGTCTTCGGCCTCTGGGGCATCACGGTCCTCGCCCCCTTCGTCCAGCCCTTCTACACGTTCCTCACGAACGCCTTCGGCTGGTTCCCGCTCTTCTCCGGTCCCGTCTCGGGCACCGGGCGCACGATCCTCACCGTCGCGCTGGTCCTCGCCGTGATGATCCTGCCGATCGTCACGGCGATCTCGCGCGAGGTCTTCCTCCAGACGCCGACCCTGCACGAGGAGGCGGCGCTCGCCCTCGGCGCGACCCGCTGGGAGATGGTCCGCACCGCGGTCCTCCCCTTCGGCCGCCCCGGCATCATCTCGGCCTCGATGCTCGGCCTCGGCCGCGCGCTGGGCGAGACGATGGCCGTCGCCATCGTCCTCTCGCCGTCCTTCGTCGTGAACTTCGCGCTGCTGCAGTCGACCAACTCCAACACGGTCGCCGCGAACATCGCACTGAGCTTCCCCGAGGCGTACGGCCTCAAGATCAACGAGCTGATCGCCTCCGGCCTGATGCTCTTCGCCATCACGCTCATCGTGAACATGCTGGCTCGCTACATCATCAACCGCCGCAAGGCCTTCTCGGGAGCGAACTGATGGTCACCATGACGACTCCTCCTCGCCAGCGCCGCCGCGTCGAGGACGCCGCTCCCGCGGTGACGAACACCCTCACCAGCGGGCAGCTGCCCAAGTGGGCCCCCCTCGCGCTCCTGGTCGGCAGCATCGCCCTGATGGCCGTCGTGTACGGGCTCCTCGCCGTCAGCGGAGTGACCGCCGGCTTCGACGTCGTCGGCACCGTGTTCTTCGGAGCCGTCCTCTACACCGTGTCGGTGTTCGTGCTCGCCCGACTGGTGGAGGGCGCCCGTCGCGCCACCGACCGGGTCGTCACGACGCTCGTCACCGCCGCGTTCATCGTCGCGCTGATCCCGCTGATCTCGCTGATGTACACCGCGATCACGGCCGGAGCCGCGCGCTTCGACCTCCTCTTCTTCACCTCCTCGATGCGCAACGTCGTCGGCGAGGGCGGCGGCGCTCTGCACGCGATCATGGGCACGCTCATCATCACCGCGCTCGCGGCGGTCATCTCGATCCCGATCGGCCTGATGACGGCCATCTACCTGGTCGAGTACGGCCGGGGCGCGCTCGCCCGCGGCATCACCTTCTTCGTGGACGTGATGACGGGCATCCCCTCGATCGTCGCCGGACTGTTCGCCTACGCCCTGCTGGTGCTGTTCTTCGAGCCGGGTGTCCGCATGGGCTTCGGCGGCGCGATCGCCCTCTCGGTCCTGATGATCCCCGTGGTCGTCCGCTCGACCGAGGAGATGCTGCGCCTCGTCCCGAACGAGCTGCGCGAGGCCTCCTTCGCCCTCGGCGTGCCGAAGTGGCTGACGGTCCTGAAGATCGTCCTCCCCACCTCCATCGCCGGCATCGTCACGGGCGTCATGCTCTCGATCGCCCGCGTCATCGGCGAGACGGCTCCGCTGCTCATCGTCGCCGGCTTCACGCAGTCGATGAACTACAACCCGTTCGACGACCGGATGATGACCCTCCCGGTCTACGTCTTCCGCCAGTACGCCGACCAGGGCTCCGACGCCGCCGCCTACATCGACCGGGCCTGGACGGGCGCGCTCGTCCTCATCCTGATCGTCATGCTCCTCAACCTGCTCGCACGCCTGGTCGCGCGCATCTTCGCCCCCAAGCTCGGCCGCTAACCCGAAGGATCTCCGTTGTCCAAGCGCATCGAAGTCAACGACCTCAACGTCTACTACAGCAAGTTCCTCGCGGTCGAGGGAGTCGGGCTCACCATCGAGCCCCGCACCGTCACCGCCTTCATCGGGCCCTCCGGCTGCGGCAAGTCGACCTTCCTCCGCACGCTCAACCGCATGCACGAGGTCATCCCCGGCGCCTACGTCGACGGCGAGGTGCTGATCGACGGGAACAACCTCTACGGGCCCGGCGTCGACCCGGTCCTCGTCCGCCGACAGGTGGGCATGGTCTTCCAGCGGCCGAACCCGTTCCCGACGATGTCCATCCGCGACAACGTGCTCGCGGGGGTCAAGCTCAACAACCGCCGCATCAGCAAGAGCGACGCGGACGACCTGGTCGAGAAGTCGCTCCAGGGCGCGAACCTCTGGAACGAGGTGAAGGACCGCCTCGAGAAGCCCGGCTCCGGTCTCTCGGGCGGACAGCAGCAGCGTCTGTGCATCGCCCGCGCGATCGCCGTCTCCCCCGACGTCCTGCTGATGGACGAGCCCTGCTCGGCGCTCGACCCGATCTCGACCCTCGCGATCGAGGACCTGATCGAGGAGCTCAAGAACGAGTACACGATCGTGATCGTGACGCACAACATGCAGCAGGCCTCGCGCGTCTCGGACCGCACCGCGTTCTTCAACATCGCGGGCACCGGCAAGCCGGGCAAGCTCATCGAGTACGACGACACCGCGACGATGTTCTCGCGCCCGTCCGTCCAGGCGACCGAGGACTACGTCTCGGGCCGCTTCGGCTGATCCTCCGCCGCGACGACGAGAGCCGCACTCCCCCCCGGGGCGTGCGGCTCTCGTCGTCTCGGGAGGTCCGGCGTCAGGCGGTCTCGATCGCCAGGATCGGCTCGGTGGTCGGGGTGTCCGATCCCCCCTCGTTCTCGACGGTGACGGCGACCACGGCGCCCTCGGCCATCGTCCCCTCGAGGGGCGCGACCGTCCGGCCGTCACCGCCCTCGAAGAGGCCGGCGGCCACGGGGCCCGACGAGTCGATGTACCAGAGCTCGTAGGTCTTGCCGTCGGGCAGTGGGGCGAGATCGTCGACGACGAGCGCCGAGCGTCCCAGCGAGCTCGACCAGACCAGCGTGGCGGACTCGCCCGAGGCGACCGTGGCGGTCGACTCCTGCGCGTCGGGAGCGCTGCGGATCTGCTCGAGCGCGGTCAGCTCCTGCGTCTGTCCCGAGCCCGGCGAGAGGACCGTCGGCAGCGTCACTCCGCCGACCACGATCACCGCGGCGGCGGCCGCGGCCGACAGGTAGACCGCCGGTCGCGTGAACCAGCGCCCGCGAGCCCTGGCCTCGGCACCGTGGCGGCCGGACGCGGACGGCGGCGCTGCGGCCACCTCCCGCTCGGGTTCGACGGCGTGCAGTCGAGGCGCCTCGGCCTGCTCGACGGGCTCCTCGCGCGGGAGCTGGGGCGTTGTGGCGATGAGCGCCATCAGATCGGCCTTGAGGGTCGGTGACGGCGCCACCGACGGCGCGTCATCGGCGAGCGCCTCGGCCACGGCCGAGAACTCGTCGGCTTCGACCCGCGCCTCCGGATGCTCGGCGAGGTACTGCTCGTAGCGGGCCTGCTCGCGCGGAGTCAGGATGCCCAGGGCGTGCCCGGCGGCGAGGTCGCGGGGATCCTCCGCCTCGTCGGGTCGAAGCGCATCGGTCACCGGGTCACCCCCATCTCTTCTCGAAGTCTGATCATTCCATCGCGCAGGCGCGTCTTCACGGTACCGACGGGGCACTGCAGGATCCCCGCGATCTCGCTGTGCGAGTACCCGCCGTAGTACGCCAGCTGCAGCGCCTGCCGCTGCAGCTCCGTCAAGCGGCCCATGGCGGCCGCGACCTTCTCGTGCTCAAGAGACACCTCCGCCTGCTCGGCGACCTGGTCGTAGTCACGACCGAGATCCCGGATTCCGATGCGGACGTCCCTGTCGCGGCCCGCTTGGGCCGCGCGTACCCTGTCGATGGCCCTGCGGTGTGCCATCGTGAGGATCCAAGTCGTCGCGCTTCCTTTATTCGGAGCGAAGCGTGCAGCGGTTTGCCAGATCTCGAGGAACACCTCCTGGGTCACCTCCTCGGACTGCGCGCGGTCGACGAGCACGCGGGTGACGAGCCCGAGGACCCGCGCGGCGGTGAGGTCGTAGAGCTCGGCGAAGGCCGCCTGGTCGGCGGTGGCGACGCGCTCGAGGAGCGTGCCGAGATCGGTCGTCGTCCCGTCGCTCATCCGCGCTGCCCCGCCTGCGCCCTGCTCCGGAAGCCCTGAGCCACGGAGGAGACCACGATCGACACCGCGGAGACGAGCACGACGACCTCGATCGGGTGCACCACGAAGCGGATGTCGATCGCGAAGGCTCCGACATTCAGCGGCGCCGGGGCGGACAGCCGGGGCGAGAGCCACAGGGCGATCAGCCCGGCGGCCGCGGCGGTGAGTGCCGGGTATGTCCGGGGACGCAGCAGCACCCAGAGGCCGGCGATCACGTCGAGAATCGCCAGCGAGCGCATCACCGCTCCTTGCGAGACCGTGAGGCCTCCGCCGAGGAGGGCGCCGTCCGCGCCGTCGACGAGCGGAGCGCCGAGGAAGTACAGGACGGCGGCGACGAGCAGGCCCATCCCGGCCCACCACCGCGCGCCTCTCCGGAACGCGGTGCGGTTCTTCATCGGGATCGCGCCTGTCTGTCGAGGACTGTGACGTGCTGTGCAGAACGGCCGTCTCGGGCCACCCGTCACCGGGCCCTCACTTCCTCGCTCACGAGCGTGGAGAAGGGGCCGGACCGCAGGAACGCCTCTCGGCGCGAGGCCGCTCGAAGCGGCTATAAGTGGAGCCCGGGGTTACTGCGATCCGGCCGTACCCAGTGTAACCACTGCCCCCGGGGTGCTCGCGAGGCGCGTTCGCGAGCGGTGAACGGGGTTGCGGTGCGGGGCGGCCGCGTTACTCCAGCGAGTCGCTGCGCCAGAGGCGCGCGCAGCTGACGAGCTCGGCGGCGGTGGTCGAGAGGCGCAGCGCGCGCGTGGTGAGCTCGCTCGCCCGCGGTCCGTCGATCAGCTCGACGTCGTCGGCGACCGAGGCGGCTCCAGAAGCGCTCACGCGGCAGAACGCGGCCGCGCGATCGAGCGCCACGGCGAAGTCGCCATCGAACACCCCGCGCAGGATGCGATCGGCGAGCTCGGTGATCTCGGCCGGGCCCGTCGGCGTGCTGGCGCCCGCGACCACCGGATCGATCGTGGAGGACAGCTCCACGCCCCGCTGGTACAGGAAGCTCGTGCTGTCCGGGTCCTGCCGGATGACCAGGCGCAGCAGGTAGATGCGCCAGAGCGCCCCAGGCAGGCTGGCCGCGCTCGAGCGCGCCCAGAGCTCGGCGAGCGCGTCGATGCCGTTGTGATCGGTGTACTCGACCAGGCGGTCGATGATCACCGGATCGGGATCGTTCCGAACGCGGCTGAGGAGCGCGATGGCCGTCTCGTGGGCGACGCGGCTGATCTGCGCCGGGTCCTCGCCTCCCTGGAACGCCTCGAAGACGTGGGAGGGGAACTTGGTCGGCTTGTGGAAGCCGTCTGTCATGGGGCCGCCTTCCGCGGTCGGTGGGCGGACGCGCACGTCCGCCCGGTGGTGAAGAGGTTCGGTGAGGGTAACGCCCTCGGGTGCCCGAGTATGCCCCTCGACCTGCGTTCCCGCATGCCCGCGGGCCCCTGCTCCCGGGTCTCCGCGGGCGCGCTACCCTGGAGCCCGCGGGCCTCTAGCTCAGTTGGCAGAGCAGCGGACTTTTAATCCGCGGGTCGTCGGTTCGAGCCCGACGGGGCCCACCGGGAAGTGCCAGGTCAGGCATCGAAACCGATGCTTTGCTTTGCTCCCACTCGCAAGCATGGGGCAGGCATGGGGCAGAGGAAGCCCTCTCCCCTGTCTTGACGTCCTTCTCAACGACCGACGCGGCGAGCATCAAGCGAATGACGAGATTGCTTCCACGGGTCCCGAGGGGCGAGTTGCCCTAGCTGCCACTCCTCAACTTCCGAGGGCCAGAAGCGGTGCCGATTCCCGACACGGAACGACGGGAACGATGGATCGGTCGCGTGCCACCCGGCCTTCCACGTAGACACGCCCAGCATGGCTGCAAGACCCGGTACGTCGAGCGCCTTCTCGCCCCCGTACTGGCCCCGCTTCAACGACCGACCCGTTTACGACCGAGGGACTTCTTGGACTGCAGCCAAGGGGCACCGCTCGAGAGGTAGGCACGCACCTCGGACGGCCAGAAGCGATGCTGGCGACCGACTCGAAATGACGGGAACAGCGGATCGTTCGCGAGGGTGTAGGCAGTTGCTTCAGAAGTATTGAGCATGGTCGCCAGACCAAGAAGGTCGATAGCTCGCTCGCCCGCATATCTCGCATCGCCGTGGGCTGTGCCGGCTTCTCGGTCGCGCATGACTCTCCTGTCGTCGGTCGATTCTCGCTCTCGGCGACGCCGCGCGCAGCATGTCGAAGAGTCCGGGCATGTCCGCGACATGTGGTCGTCGTATCCGGCGGCACGACTCCTGCCTAGACGTACAACTCCGACATCTGATCCATCGCATGTCTGAGGCGAGTCATCGATGGGCCCGACTTGTAGTTGCGCGTCATCCGGTTTGAGGAGTGCCCGAGCAGCTCGACGATGGCGTCTTCGGACACGCCGGCCTCGTAGAGCATGTCGACAGCGGCGTGTCTCAAATCGTGCAGTCGAATGTTCTTCGTGATCCCGAGTTCTCGCCGGAGGGTCTTCCATCGGTTCGTCATCCAGTCAGGATCAATCGGGTTGCCGACTGGGTTGACGAAAACGAGACCGTTGCGTGGGACGGGGTTGCTCCTGATGTGGGCGAGCAAGATCCCCCGCAGGGGTTCGACGAGCGGAACGAAGCGCACCCCCGCCGTTGATTTGGGTCTCGTCAGATAGAGGGAGCCGTGCACATGCCTGCGCTCGAACGTGCGCGGCATGTCTACGTGCCTCTGAGCACAGTCGGCGCCACGCCGGTACGTCTGGCACGCGTCCGACGAGCACCCGTGCAACCAGGGGAACCGCTGTAACTGCCAGGAAAGCTCGAGCACTTCGCCGACCCGAGTGAGTTCCAGTCCGAGGACTTCTCCTCGTCGGGCACCCGTGAGAAGCGAAGTAGCCCACAGAGCTCCATCTGGCCGGGCGGCGAGCGAGCGAAACACCTGCCGGGCCTCTTCCGGCGTCAGGGCGGACAACGAGCCTGGCGCCTTCCGCGGGGGTCTCATCCGCTGAGCGGGGTTCCGGTCGAGGATCTCGTCGCGGACCGCATCGCCGAGACACACGGCGAGCACGCGATGCGTGTGCAGCGCGCTGCTGGGTGAGAGCCCGTGATCGAGCATTCGCGTCTCGACGCGGCGAAGGTGGGTCGGGCCGACTGACGCGAGAGGCACGTCTCCGATGGCCGGGAGCACGTGAAGACGGAGTGCGCTTTCGTAAGCGGCGTACGTCATCGGCTTGATGCGGCGTCGAGCGACCGTTTCGAGCCAGTGAGTCGACCATGCTCCGACGGTCCAGCGCAGGTGGTCTGCAGCAACAGCGGCGCGTAGGTCGGCCATTTTGCGGATGTTGCGGTCGTGCGCGATCTGCTCCGACATTACGCGGAACGCCTCGCGCGCCACCGCTTCGTCCTTGCTACGAACAGTCTTTCGTCGCCGTTTTCCGTTCACCTTTGGCAGGTCGACGGTGGCCGTCCAAAGCCCGCTGGTGCGAGCGAAGTAGACCGACCCGAACTGACGGGGGGTCACAGAGTCAATCGGCTTTTCTTCGGACACGGATAGAGGATGCCCGATTAATCGCTTGATGTCACGTGGCGAAAAGCTGACCTGTCCCACATGGAAGAATAAGTTCCCATACGGACAGAATTGCCGTCCATATGCGGCACCTCAAAGTTCAGATCCGGACTATCGAGCGGAGCTTTTCCGAAAGGCATTGCACTCCGCTCGCTGGCACTGGATAGGCTCACGCTCATGAAGCGACTGCTGCTGCCCGTACTCGTCCTCGTGATCGCTCTCGCCGGGTGCGCGACCAACGAGCCCGGGGACCCGACCGTGGGGACGCCTTCACTCGCGCCAACGCCGAGCCCAGCCAGTCCGACTCCGACGGCCTTGCCGATCTCGACGGCAACTCCGACGCCGACAGCCGCGCCCACTACCGCAGCAGCGGCACCGGTGTCTGCCATCCCTCGTCCGGACGCGGACCAGGAGGCGTTCCTGCGTGCGAGCCTCAACGAGGTTGACCCGGCGCTGGTCGGCGACGACGGCGTAGTGAACCACTCGCGCGACCAGTGCTCATCGATCCTCGGCGGCGCTTCCGAAGAGAGCCTCATCGCATCGACGAAGCTGCGCTTCGAGACGGCCACGTTCACGCCGACCGACTCGCAGGCAGTCCAGATCCTCGACGTGATCCGCTCGGGCGGGTGGTGTGGTTAGGGGCGCGGACCACCGACAGACACCGCCGATGTTGGCCTAGCGCCGCCCCTAGCTGGTGCTTCTCTCCTATGTCAACGCTCTCGTCTCACGGGCGCCCCCGGACATACCGTCGAGCTCGAAGTCGTTACGGCTAACGAAGTGGGGACCAGCTCGTGACTCAGCTGAACATCCAGGGAAGCGTGTACCTCCTCGCTGAGGAGACCGACCTCGATGCGCTGAAGGACGAGCTGCTCTCGGCGATGCGGGGAGAGCCGACGTTCGTCACCTTCGTGACGATGACTGGTGAGACGGTCACGACGTCGGTCACGTCGTGCACGCCCTTGGCGCTGATCGAGTCGGTCTCGCACGTGCACTATCCCGAGATGCTCCCCGACGACGATCCGCGGCCCCACCCGTACTCCGAGTTCGGCTAAACAACCGCGGTCAGTCACCTGTGGAGGGAGGCTCCGGACTGATACGAAGCCCCGCCGCGGTGTGAGAGTCGTGCAGCAGTTGACGCACCCACTCGGGGTTCATGCGCGGTGCGCGTCCACCGTGGTACTTGAAGCGCAGCGGGATGGCGGGGTGCAGCCAGATGGAAGTCCGACCGTCGCCCACGCTGTTGGAGTCCTTCCAACTGAAGAAGAACGATTCGCCCTTGGACAGCTTCGCGCCAATGACGGCCTGAATGTGAGCGAGAAGTCGGTCGTCAAAATCCGCCTCAACCGTTGAGTCGTACACGAGTCGTCCCACGATGGCTCCCGCCGTTGGGTGCGCTCCAGGATGCCCAACCAGGAATCCGGACGAACGGTTGAGCTTAGGCCGCGCCTGCGGTGTTTGGGCACGCACCCTCAACGTCGTGCGTTCCTACGAGGACGTCTGGCTTGACCGCTGCCACGTCAGGAACGCTTCTGCCGCGTCCCGAAGCGTGTCCCCGGCGCCGACGATCCACTCGTCGCGCGTGACGCACACGAACGTCGGCTGGCCCTGGTACTCGACGTACCTGATCCACCCGAGCTCCTCGCGCTTGTCGCCCATGCGCCACTCGTGGGGGCGAACGGAGCGGGAGACCATCGAGAGGGGGGTCCAGTGGTGCGACATGCGGCGATCGTGGACGCGACCACTGACACGACACCTCGCTTGCGCTCAGAGTTCACCTGCGGTCACTCTAGCTAGAGTCATGAGTCGCCTTGGTTAACCGCAAGCCTCTTCCTTATCACAGGGTAGTACGGGTTTGAGACATGCAAGACTTCGCAAAGGCTCTCAAGGAGAAGGGAATCCTTTGCCTTGAGGAGGTTTTCCTGCTTCACGCCTTGCGGTTGGGTGCTTTCCATGATGAGTACGCCAAGAGCTTGCCCATTATAGGACAGTCGATATCCCACTAGGCTACGAGCCTGCATTCGTAAACCGGCGGCAGTCCGTTTGTCGAATTTCTGATTCCTGCAAAGCTCCTCCTCCCACTCTGCCCTGACCGCTTTTTGCCTCCGGACAAGCGTCTCGCCCTGTTGCCAAGTGGTTGCGATATAACCCTGGTGATCGGGGTAGATGCCACGCCCTGACTCTTTCAGTGCGGGGTTCGCTGAATGTCGGGAGAGCATTACAAAAGACGACCCGTGGTGAAAGTACACCGACACTCGCTGATGGGTTGCGAGGAGATCGCAATGCTGCGCAATCCTAATCAACATGGCGTCCACGCTTTTCTCAAGCGCCAATGCAGTTGCATCAGCCAGAGCGTTTGCGTCGCTCAGCGATCGGGCCAGGCCGGCATATGTAGGTCGGAGGGTCGCCTGCGCCGCTATCCCGCTTAGACCCAGGATGATACCCAATGGGAGGGACCAGAACTGGGTTTCCGGAATAGAGGAGAATGCGAATACAAGTGCACTCAGAACCCCGAGCGTATATCCGCCATTGCCGCGAAAGAAGATTAGTGCCCTGTGTCCGGCGCGCTCAAGTGCGCTGCCGCGCACGTCTTTTTCGGCTACGGCGATTCTCTCGCTCAAGCTAAACGGCGACGAGCTCCGACTCTTGAAGAGTCAGACTAAGCCGAGAGTGAGTTGTGTGCGCGAAGGCGGACTCGAGAATTTCGTCAGCGAGATCATCGAGCGCAACATCGACATCCGCGTTGAGCTCTATCGTCACGTCCAGGTATCGATCGACCACGCGCGCATTTGCGCTGATTAAGCTGGGACGCATCTCACGCTCGCGCCTGAGGGCAGAATTGAAGAGACCCGCAAAGTCGAGGAGCTCTCTCTTTCGCAGCGCCCCGCCCGCTCCGCGGATTTCGAGAGTAACCGTGCCTTGGTAACGTGCCACTCGTCTCGCCCCCTCGCGGTTTGCATAAATGTATGGGATATGGTGCGAGGTTCCGACCAAACCTAACCACACTGTAATCCTCGCTCCTGAAGATCGGCGGAGGGAATCACCCCTTTTCGGGGGTGACATCTACTCGCCGCGTTTCCATCGCTGGACGGTGTTCGTGGAGATGCCGGCCGCCGCAGCGATCGCGCGCACTGAGCCACTCGCGTCGAGTGCAGCGAGTACGGCGTTGCGCAGCTCGGCGTCCGCGTCGCGTCGCGTAGTTCCGGCGGCCTCCAGGCGCGCGATCATCTGCGGAGTGAGGTCGGCCATCGCGCCAGGTTACCTAGCGGCACCTGTAGCGATATCGCTACGATTCCCCGCATGTGGTTCGCCCTGTACCGTCGCCTGTTCTTCCGCCGCACTCGTCCGTGTCGCGCGTGTGGCCTGTTGCCTGCGCGTCGTGACGGGTTCTGCTCCGACGGATGCGCGCGCACGTTCGAGTTCTACAACTGACGAAACGCGCCCCACCCGGCCGGGATGGCTAGGTGGGGCGCGGTTGTCACGAGCGGGTGATCCAGAGTTTCCAGGAGCCCGTCGGTGGCGTGTAATCGGCGCCGCTCATGTTGAGAACTTGGACGCGGATGGCGTCGGCTCCGTGCACGTGAGCGGTGATCGTGACTCCGCCGTTGATGGCGGCGGGCGGGGCGATGACCACCTGGTCGCCGAACTTGATGCCCGACCCGCTGGCGTTCACTTGCGCCCACCGGACTGTTCCGGTCGCGATGGGCACTGAAGCATTCCAGGTGAGGGTCGTGTCGATGATGGTTCGACCGCCGCGCCGGGTGAGCCCGTTGATGGTGAGCACTGACGGGTTCTGGCTGGTGGACGGCGCACTGCCGCCTAGGTAGGTGACGTCGCCGGACCTGATCGTGTACGCGGTTCCCGATGGGTTCGTGAACGTGTACGCGGGGAGGGTGTTGGCGGTGTCGCGGATGACGCGGATGTTGTCCACGATAAGTTCGCCGCTGCCTGCGATGTCAGCCCAGGAGACGACTCCGTTGCTGGCGGTGGCGGGGCTGTTGCTGTAGTCCACGAGCTGGTCGTGGACGAACATGCGCTTGGTGACGAGTCCTCCGCGGCGCACGGGTCCGGTGACGAATCCGGACACGCGGCCACCGTTGATTTCGACGTCCCACGCGTTGAAGATCGCGAACCCGTACCCCTGCTGTGTGCCGAGGATGGCGGTCGGTGATCCTTCGGCTTCGCAGTTCTCCCAGTAGTAGCGGGTTTCCGCGGTCGTCTGGTCGGCGATGTCGTTCTGGCTGGTGGTGTTGAACCCGTACCGCAGGAACCGGATGGCCCTGCAGTTGATGTACCGCACCGTGTTGTCGTAGGTCGCCTTGAAGGTGGCGCCGGATTCGCGGAACCCGTCGAAGCAGTCTTCGGCAACGCACCCTTCGAAGGTGGTGTCGTGGGCGCGGTTCTGGAACCCGACCTCGGTGGTGGTTGCGCGTGCCCCCGCGCCGGCTGCTCGCGCGGTGCAGTCGATGAACTTGGTGCCGCGTGCGCCGCCGTGGGTGTCGAACGCGGCGGAGTAGGTGTGTGATGCGACGGAGTCGGAGACGGTGTTGGAGACGGGGACGCCGCACGACCACACGTTGACTCCGCCTGTGGGGTAGGTGGATGGCTTGTTGGCGGGGTTGGTGGTGACTCCGTGGCGGCACATGGTGAAGTCGCCGTTGCTGATCTGGGTGCCGGTGGCGGCGGCTTGGATCTCGACGCCGTACCCGTATGCCTGCTCACTGGTGTTGGCGAGGTTGGGGAGCCGGTTGATGCGGGGGGCGATGATGTTCGCGCGGTGCACGGATCGGAGGACGATCGCGGAGGCGAGTGCGTAGTCGATGGTGACGTTGCGGAGGGTGGGTGCTTGTGCGCCGCTGACGACGATGGCGTCTGCTCGCTGTGAGGAACCGATGGCACGGTCGGCTGCCCCGACGGTGGAGATGCTGCAGTCCTCGAGGGTGAGGGTGCAGGTGGGGTCGGGGCGGTAGAGGCGAACGTTGGTGGTGTACGTGTCCGCGAGGAGCCCGGGTACGGCGATCATGGGTGCGGAGGCGATTGCGCCGCGGGTGGTGCCGCCGATGGTGATGTTCTCGCCGCTGGTGAACGTGCCGGTGATGGGCCGGTACAGGTAGTAGGTGTCTCCTGCTGCGGTCGCTCCGGCTCCGAGGAGGTAGGCGGTCGCGCCGGAGGTTGCCCCGGTGACGATCTTGCCGGAGTCGGTGAGCGGCAGTCCGGTGCCCGCGGTGGTGTACTTCGCGACGAGTCCGGTGGTGACGAGCCACTGCCCCTGGTACGTGTCGAGCCCGGACACGTACTGGGTGTTGTAGAGGTCTGAGCTGGTGAGGAAGAGGGCGTCTCCGGGCTGGGTGTTCGCGTAGGCGGCGGGCATGGTGATTGTGGTCATGACGCCGTAGGGGGTGTTGTCGCCGGATGACGCGAGCGCGAGCTGCCCGATGCTCGCTGCCGTGATTGTGGTTCCGGTTCCGGGGTCGGCGGTGAAGTCGAACACGCGCTTGCCGTCGCGCTGCAGGAACCGGGTGCCCGTTCCCTGCCCTCGGATACGCAGCTTCTTGAACGCGTAGTCGGAGGTCGCGGACCGCCAGTTGGCGACGTTGATGGGGTAGTCGCCGTTCGGGAACCACAGGGGCATGTCTGCGGTGATGGAGTCCTGGATGGCGGTGAGTACGAGCGCGTCCCACGCGGCGTCGGTGGTGGGTGTGCCGGTGTTGTCGAGGTACGAGCGGAAGTCGATGGCCTGGGTGGCCTGCGACTCCCGCCCGAACCCGTTGACAGGCTGGCCCTTCGCGTTCAGCGCGACGACTCCGCCCTTCTTGCCGATGGCGGTGTCGTTGATGAACCTGGGCATCTGTCACTCTCCGATCGTGATGGTGGTGAAGAACCCGTCGGGGCTTTCGGTCATGGTGATGGTTTGCGCGTCGAGCTCGGCGGCGATCTGCACCACCTGATCGCGCGCCTCGAGCGCTTCAGTAACGCCGATGGGCACGTAGGCACCCGCGGGCAGACCTTCGACTTCGAGGGGCACGAGATCGCCGTACGCCACGATCTGCCCGTCGACGGTGCCGTCTGGGAATCGCTTCACCAGGCCGAGTCGTGGTGTCCCGCTATCGGGGTACTCGTCCACTTCGAATCCCAGATCGAGGGGCGGGAACCCAAACGGGAACGGCCCCTCGACACCGTCGACGATGAACTTGCCGTTGACGACGTACACCTCAGTCACGGCTGTAGTCACGTACCCCAGGTCATTGGAGAACGAGGCGCGCTGACGGAGCACGATTCGTCCTGACTTGTTCGGTTTGAACGAACCGTCAAGCCAGGGGCCCGCTATGAGTCCACGGCCGGACGGGGACGCAACCGGCGCCTCACGCACGAGCGTGACAGCAGGGGTGTCGAACGAGAGTCCGACGCCGTTCACGATCCGCGCGAACACCTCGTTGTCCCCGTACGACAGCGCACCTACGGGGAAGTCCGCCTCATAGATGCCGGGGCTGACGAGACTTGCCGGGACCAGTTCGCCAAGTGTCGAGCTCCTCAGGGATACCGAGGAGATCCCTGATTGCGGATCGGAGGCCGACAATCTCACTCGGGAGAAAGGGGGCACCACAACCGACCCGTCAACCGGGTCGCTGATGCCACCCGTCGGCGGCGTGGAGTCCGGCGGTGCGACGACAGGCAGGCTGACCGTGCGCGCATCCGACCACGACTCGTTGCCAGCGTTATCAACAGCCTTCCCCCGGTACGAGTTCATGCCCGCGGGGAGCATGTTCACGTTGATGTCGAGCCCGTACGTGCTGCCGCTGATGAACCCGCCGATACCGACGAGCACGTCACCCCAGTACACGTCCACAGCTTTCACACCGGAGCCGGCGTCGGTCACGTCGAACCGGAACTGGACCGTGCCCGACAGTTCACCCTCACCAGGCGACTGCAGTGCGATAGTCGGACCGGCCTCGTCGAACTCCCACGTGTTGAAGTCCTTCGCGGCGGACGACGACGTGAGGTTGCTGGTCGTTTCGTATGCTTCGATGACAACGAAGTGCTGACGTGTGGGGTCGAGTCCTTCGATGTCGCGTGCGAGGTCGGTGATCTTCGTTTCGACAATGTCCCCGTCGAGGCGGAACCGGTATTCGACTTCGCCGCCGTTCTGCGCCACGGACTCGGTCCAGGTTGCGAGCGCAGCCGTGAGACCGGTGGCCTCAACGGTCAGCACCGGAACCGACGGCGGCTCGGTCGGGTCGGGCGGGCGAACGAAGTTGCTGATCGTCACGTTGACGGTCGCCGAGATCGCCTCGTTGGGTGCCGCGTCGAACGCGTGCGCCTCGATCGGATACGTGCCATCGGGGAACGCGGTCGAATCGAACCGGCCCTCCCAGATGTCGCCGGTCGTCTTCTCGAACGTGCCCGGGAGCTTCTGCCCAGCAGACCAAAGCTGTACTTCGGTGACGGCCACGTTGTCAGCGGCCTGCACCTGCACGATCACAGTGCCCGACACGGGAGACCCCACGGTGGGAGACAGGATCGACACGGTCGGCTTGACCGTGTCACCCACGCCCGCGCCGATCACAGCAGTGCGAGAGTTCGAAACCGGAGACTCGAGACCCGCCGTGTCGACCGCCTTGATGAGGTAGAGCTGCGTCGAGCTGAGGGGCCGACCCGCGTCCGTGTACACCGTGTCGGTGGTGCGGGCGATCTCAACAGCGTTCGCGGACGTGGTGCCCCGCAGGACGATGTACTCCTGCACCGCCACGTTGTCCGTCGAAGCGACCCACGAGAGCTGCACGTCGCGGCCCGCGATCGTCGGCACGTTGAGCACCGGAGTGGACGGAGGGGTGGTGTCCGTCGGGGGCGTGTACGTCGCCCCGAAGATCTGCGCCTGACGCTCCGGGGTGAACTTCGGGGAGATCGCGAAGACCTGCGCCGGGGTCATGTTCAGCAGCGTCTTGTCTACGGTCACCCGGTTGCGGGTTGCGCCAGTCCAGTCGTACGCGATCTTCGTGTTCGTGGTGCCCTCAAGGAACGTCGCCGAACCGACGCCGCCCATGATGATGCAGTCGGTCGCGAGAACGGACCCGGACCCGTTGAGGGCCTGCATGTTCCCGTCGGTTGCTTCGTTGTTCTCGAACGGCCACAGCGACTTCGCGAAGCCTTCCTTGCCGCCCGCGATGAACACGTTGTCGAAGCGGAGGTTCTGGTAGCCGCCGTTCTGGAACGCGACGTTCGTGGACGCGGCAGAGAAACCGTCACGGTAGACGATGTTCGAGACGTTCGGGCCGTTCTGGATCTGCCACGAATCCGAGTGCGCGTCGGAGGGGGCGTTGTTCTTCCACGGGACAGTGATGAGGTGGTAGCAGGGGGGCAGGAAGAACCCCTCGAGCAGCAGCCCGTTCACCGTCGCGGTGTTGTTGACGCCCAAGCCCGCGTAGTCACCTTCGCGGGTGATCTTCTCCGGCCAACCGAACTCCTTGAGCTCGTTGCCGTTCGCCGTCCTCCCCGCGTTCGCGTTGACGCGGATGGAACCGGTCTCGCACCACCCCCAACCGAACTTGTTGCAGTTGTTGATGTTGTACCCGTCGCGGGTGTACCGGCGGCTGTTGTTCGGGTCAAAGGAGGAGATGCCCGCCCAGACGATGTTCGTCGCAGACTCGAACGTGATCTGCCCGTTGACCTTCACGGACCCGTAGCCGTCGCGCGGCCAGATGAGCAGCTTCTTGGTCCAGTCCGCGGCGCCCTTGCCGTCGAACATGACCGACGGGATGATCGTGCCGTTCGTGACGAACGCCGAGGTGGCGCCGCCCTTGATGGTTCCCGGCTTGACGAGGATCGCCATGCCCGCGTCGACCTTCGCCTTCGTCGCGGTCGCCACCGCAGCCTCAATGGCGGGCACGGTCGGGTCGCACTCGATGACGTTCGGGACGAGGGCAGAGTTCCCCACGTCACCCCACCAGGGCGTGTTCGAGAACCAGTGGGTACCGTTCGGCCCCTTGGATCGGACGACTGCGGGTGCGGGCATGATGCTCCTCGAGCGGTCTCAGCCCGTTCCCGGGCACAAAAAAAGACCGCCCATCGGACGGTCTAGGTGGAGCGGAAGGGGGTAAGGGAGGGGTGCGCTACTCGGAGCGGTTGGGGACGGCTGTGACGGTGATGCCGGTGCCGAGCATCGCGACGACGATTGCCACCCACTCAGAGGGGGTGACGCCCCCGCCGCCATCACTCGAGGACAGCAGTGAAGCGCCGAGGATCAGCAGACCGGGCACAAGGAAGCCCGCGATGCCCTTGCGGTACTCGGCGATCGTCTCGAGGACGGTGGGCTTGCTAGCCGCGTGGTCGGGGCCGGGGGTGAGGTCGGACATGGCTTACTCCTTGCGTCGTGAGTGGCGGCGGATGAACGCCTTGAGGGCGTCGCGGTGGGGTGAGGCTTTCTGGACGCGCAGCAGCTCGATGAGCGTCTTCCAGAAGAACCAGATGAGCAGGCTGAGGACTGCCGCGTTGAGTAACGCCCGGTACTCGTACTCAGGGCCGAGCACACGCAGCAGCAGGGACAGGGACAGCAGCGCGAGCATCGCGAACTTCTGTCCGAGAACAGTCCGGCCGATCGCGGTCTCCCACCAAGGCGAGTACCGCATGTACCGGTAGATGAACCAGGCGATCGGGATGATGCCCGCAACCAGGAGAACGATCAGGATGTTGGATTCGAGCTCGGTCACTCTGGCGCCTTCCCCGGCTGGGCATACCCGTACGCTGCGGCGATACGGATCGCGAAGTGGTTGTTGGTTCGGGTGATGTCCAGCGACCGGGTCACTTCTTCGACGTGCGGGACGATCTTCTTGACTTCCTCGAGCGATTCCTCAGAGGACTTGCGAGCGGCAGCAGCCTCTCCGACTCCCGATTCGGCGCTCGCTAGCGTGCGCTTCCACCACCTCATGTGGCTCCCTCCCCGTTTGACTTGTGCGCCTCGGGAAGTGCGGTCAGGACACGGTCAGCGGTCTTCGCGTACACGAGAAGCTGTTGCACGGAGTCGAGAAGGATCGCGTTCTTCTCGCGCTCCGACTCCCACGCCGCCTTGTAGTCCTCCGCACGGGTGCGTTCCACGCCGAGCAGGAGGTCAACTGTGGATCGGGGCACGACTTGCCCGCGGATGAATGCGATGCCGAGGACAGCCGCGAACATGAGCGCGAGTCCGGTGGGGGTGGCTGGGGATCTGAGGATGGTTTCAAGTACGACGTCCACCGCCGGTCCTCCTCTCAGAGGCGAGAGGCGGGCTACTTAGCGAGGATCGCGTCGAGCTTCTTGCGCAGGTTGTCCTCACCGGGCGCGCCGGCGGGTGCGTCGGTCTGCTTGAGGATCGCGGCAAGCATGCGGCGCAGCTCGGCGAGCGTCTCGAACGAGCCCCGGTCGCGGAGGTACGCCTCGTACTCGTCCGGCGACGCGTTGAGGGGTACGCCGAGCGCGAGACCAGCGAGGCGGCGAGCTTCGGCCGCGTTCGTGTTGGCGTCCTCGAGGAGGCGTCGTTCGTCGGTGGTGAGCGGCATGTCGTCGTCCTCTTCTTGAGTGGGTCGCGTTGCGGCAAGGGGGGTGAAGTAGAGCCAGGGGTTGCGGCGGTTGCCATTCGGGTCCAGCAGGTGCCAGTGCAGGTGCGGGTCCTTCGTGCCGGTCTTGCCGGTGTATGCGACGACCTGCCCGACGTCGAAGTGCTGCCCGTCCTCGCCGACGTAGCCGGTGAGGTGGGAGAACACGTCCGCCCAGCCCGGGTTGTCGTCGTGCTCGAAGCGGCACGAGTTCCCCGCGCTGCCGTTGTTCGGGATGCGCCGCATGACGCCCGGGGTGCGCGCGTAGACGGGCGTGCCGACCGGGGCGACGATGTCCACGCCACCGCGGCCCGTGGTGAGCAGGTGGCGCTGGTAGGACTGCATCGGATCGCGGTTGTCGGCGAGGATCACTGTTGAGGGCGTTGCCAGTCGGTAGTTGCTGAGGGTCATCGCTTCGTCCTTCGGCTACCAGGGGTGGGGGGTGATCGTGACCTGCGTGCCGTCGCGGTAGATCGCGCCGCCGGTCGCCGCGGACAGCAGCAGGTCGAACGCGAGGTCGCCGCCGGGGTGCGTGAACTGACGCGTGGTCGACCGCGGGAAGACGTTGCCGGTCAGGTCGCTCTGGAATGTGCCACCGAGGGTCACCCCGTTGACGACGATCTGCACCAGGCCGATGGTCGCCGGGTTCGCGGACACTACCCACGACACGTCCACGTCGTAGTCGCCGGCAGGCATGTCCGTGAACGTGTAGGTCAGGACACCACCAGCGGTCGAGCCCAGGGCGTTGGAGTTCCCCGCGCCCGGGTCGTCACTGCGACGACGGGTGCGCTTCGATGTTGACTCGAACTGCACCGGCTTGTTCCCCGGCAGGCGCCGCAAGTCCACGTCACGCGTCACCGAGAAGTCCGTCGGGTGCACCCACGACCAGGCGATCGGCTGCTGGAACCGGGTCGCGTTGCGCTGCAGCGTCGGCCACGTCGAAGGCGCACGCAGCGGCCGGTCACGCGACGTCGTCGGACCAGCGACCGCCTCGAACTGCACCGACCCCGACTCGCCATCACGCGAGTACGTCGCGACGACCAGGAACCACTGCCCCAGAGTCGTCGAAGGCTGACCGGTCACCGGGTCGCGCGGCTGCGGGAGATCCACGAACGAGACGCCCGTGCGCTCCTCCTTGATGCCCGCCGCGAACCCCGTCCCCGCGGCGACCTGCACACGCCGGAAGCCGGCGACACGAGTCACCCGCCACGACGAAGTGTTCGCGACGCAGCCCTGCGCACCCGAGAGCAGGAACGCCTCCGACCAGTACACGGAAGTGAGCGTCTGCCCGTAACCAGAGGTTGCCATGACGTCTCCTACTTGTTGCGCGCCTGGGCGCGTTGATATTTGCCGAGCGCGGCGACGACTTCCATGAGTGCCCGCGTGGGATCGTCTGTCTTCTGGCCGAGCGTCGGGGTGACCGTTTCGCCGTCCACGGATGCGACGATGCGCACCTCGGTGATCTGGTCGACGAACTCGGTAGTGCCGTCGCGGATCGTCAGGAGGTCGCCGAGCTCGAACCCGCCCGGGCCGAAGAAGAACGACTCCGACGTCGACAGTTCGACAGCGACACCCGACGTTGGTGCGCCCTCAGTGAGCGCCTTCCGCAACGCCTGCTCGAGCGTCGAGATCAGGTTGTCCTTCGACTCCTGCGGGACGTCCTGCAGCAGGTGATACTTCGCGACCTTCTGGTCATCGGGGAAGTCCTCCGGGTACTCGAGCTTCGCGCCCGTCGACTCCGTGACCACTTCCCGCACACGACCGGTGCGCGCCTCAAGCTGAGTGTCGACCTTGCCGCGGAAGATGCGCTCCGCATCCTCGCCGTTCCCCATCACAACCACACGAGTCGCCGTTGCAGCAGACCGCGACCACGTGCCCTTCGCGATCAGACCCGACTCCGGGAAGATCGGCGACGGATACTCGCGACCCTCCACCACATCTATGCGGATGAACGGTTCGTCGGGATGCTGCACCATCGACAGGCCGAGCCCGCCGGCAGTGAGGATCTCCTGCACCGGCTCCTCAAGACGAGGGAACCGAACCTGCGGGACTTCGACTACCGCGCCGCGACCCAGATCGGGTGCGACGACGATCGGGCGATCGAGACGCGCGACGAGGTTCTGAGTGAGCAGCAGCTTCACCGCTGTCTCCGCAGACATGCGGGACGACGGCCACGCGTAGTAACCGTCCTGATTCAGAACCGTGCCCGCTGTGAGTGGACCGGTAGCGACCGCCTGGCCGAGCGACGAAAGAGTCGTCGCCTCGAGCCCAACGGCAGGGCGAACCCACGCCAGCGAGTCGAGCTCAGCCCAGTCATCCTCAACCTCGTATGTGATCAGCCCGCCAAGCAGGAAGTCGCCCTCCGGCTGCACGACGTACCCAGAGAACAGCGGCTCGCCCTTCCACGAGACCAGGACACGTGCGCCCTCAGCCTGCAGATCAGCGCTCACCGGATCACTCGAAGCGACCGTCACCGACAAGGTCCCGCGAGCATTCCGAGCGACCGTCACATCCGCCGACACGAACCTCGCCAACGGGGCAACCGGGAACAGCGCCCGGTCGTACACCGCAAGCTCAAGGTCACTCATGCGGCCCTCCGGAACTTCGGAGTCCACTCCGCACGCACCCGACCAGTGCCATTCACCAGCACCCCAACAGGCACCGCCAAACCAGCAGGCAGATCAGCGAACCCCCACGACACCCGCCGCGTCACATTCGACGACGACACCCCGTCATGCAGCAGCACCCGACGCCCACCCGAATCCACCGACAACGTCTGACCCTCAGCCACCACGAACTCGCCAGCAACCGTCCGACCATCCACCGTCAACTCGAACGACGTGAACGGCCCCTGCAACGACCAACGCAGAGGCGCCGGCACATCACCTGGGTTGAACAACGACTGCTCATCCTTCGTCAGCGACGGCGAAAAGTAGCCGGGGAACGCAGCAACCTGACCCTTATCGCGCCCGTAGAAGTCCACAGGCGGCCGGTTCGGGGTGAAGTCAAAGTCAAGGACGGTGCCACGCCAATACGGGTCATCAGCGACGAGCTCCATCGGCACAAGGGCAGTGCCGTTCACGTCAGGGTCCTGGACGGTCACCCATCCGCGATCGCTGACGAAGCGCACGTCGAGGAACCGGGAACCACGGTTGTGCGTGGCGACCTCGATCGTCGCCACACTCCCCGGCTGCCAAGACTGCCACCACTGGCCTTCGAGCGACCGGAACTCTCGGCCCGGCTTGTCGTAACCGATCTTCACGGGAAGTGAGATCCTCCGCGGGAGCGCCCGCGTTCCGACGAACTCCTGCCCGGCCTGGTTCGCGTACTCCCGAACTTGGTCCTGGTAGTCAGGGTCCCCGAGCAGACCTTCGAGACCTTCGACGGAGATGGCAACCCGCTCGCCCCGCTTCAGGGACCAGCGGGCGCCATCGGTGCCGACGACGTAGTAGCGACTCATCGCGGAAAGCCGCCTCTCCGGGGCAAGCCCGTCAACGTCATCGCTCGAGACAGCTCACGGCGAGCGTCACGTGCGAGGTCGGCCGGGTCATACGAGTAGTACGTGCCCGACTGAATGATCTGCGGCGAGAAGACGACGCTCCTGCTCGCGGCTGGCCCGTCTAACGGGGCAGCGGGCGCAACGACTTCACGCACGGCGTCACCAGGATCGTGCCGCCATGTCGACTCGGGAACAGCGAGAGTGATCGCTCCGCCGTCCGCGAAGCCGGAGAACTGGTTCCGGTCGAGCATCTGACGGAAGCGGTAGACCGCGTCCTGCCCTCCCATCCGTCGGACGTCCTCGGCGTCGAGGACGTGCTCGCCGTTCGACAGCCGGAAGAGCCCCGCGAGATCATCGCGTGGGCCTCCGGGCCCGTAGATCGCCCCACCGTTCGCACGACCGTCGCCGAGCCCGAACCCGATATTGGGGTTGGTCGCGTTGACGGTTATCGTCGCGGAGCGGCTGTTGATGTACCGGACGACGGCGTCGGTTGTCGAGAACGCCTGTGACGCGTCGGCGGTGATGACCACGTCTCCGTTGGGCAAGGTGACGATGCGGTCCGCGAGGGATTGCACCTTGCCCTGCTGCTCAGGCGCATTCGACGAGAACGCGGTCGTGGCCGACGGCGGAGTCTTGAGGACGGTGTCGATCAGCGATCGAGCCTGCTCCTCGGTCAGACCCATCTGTGTGAGTTGCCCGACCAGGGCCGTGGTCGCCGAGTTGTACCGGTCGGTAAGCGCCCCTTGGGCCTCGCCGGTTGCCGCGGCTGCGGCTACCTCGTCGCCGAGAGCCGCGATCGCCGCGCGGACCTGCGCCTCGAGAGTCGCGCCGGACTCGGATGCCGAGAGGTTCGCGGCGTCGACGCCCTCAAGCGAGAGCTTCGAGCCATCGGCCGCGTAGCCGACGGTGCTGACCGCTTCGGCGAGCCGAAGGCTGGCGTCGTTGAGGTAGCCCATGGCGACCGCGCCCTCGCCGAACTCATTGAGCTTGACGCGCGCCTCAGAGAGGGCGCCGCCCATGTTCTCGCGGAGGTTGCCGGCTGCCAGGTTCGACTGCTCATCGAAGCCCGCCATGTCGTCGATGAGGGTGTTCAGCCCGGTGAGGTCCTGATCGCCGGGCAACCACTCGAGGAAGTCGCGCAGTCCGACTACGGCATCCCGCAGAGGTCCGGCAACGAACTCGCCGAGGGACTCCGTCGAGGCAGCGGTCGACTCGACCATGCTGTCGCCGAAGTCGAGGGCGCCGTTCGCGAGGTCGAGCATGAACTGTAGGACGGGGCCACGGTTCTCGGACACGAACGTCGCGAGCTCGCCGAGCGGCTCGGAGAAGGCAGCCGCGAGGGCGCCCTTCATGCCGTCCGCGGCGACCTCGATGTTCCGCTGCGCCTGCTCGAGCTTGCTCGCGTCGTTGCTCGCGAGGGTGTCGAACATCTTCTGCGCAGCGCCCTCGACGCCGTTGAGCTGCTCCACTGCGGTCGAGAGGTCCATGTCGAAGAGGGCCTCGCCGAGGTCCTCCGCCTGAGTGCCGAAGAGGGCGACTGCGGCAGCGTTGCGAGCGACTGGGTCCTCGATGGCACGGAGTCCGTCGAGGACCTGATCGAGACCTTCCTTCGCGCTGTCGCCGCCGGCGGCGATCTTCGCGGTCATCTCTTCAGCGTTCATGCCGAGAGCGGCGAAGCCCTCGGCGCTGGCCTTTGATCCGTCGGTCGCCCGGATCTGGAACTCCTTGAGTGCGTCTGCGGCGAGGTCGCTGTTCCGCGCGCCACCCTCGAGCCCCTGGTTGACCAGACCGAGCGCTTCCTCACCTGAGAGCCCGAGCCGCTGGAACAGCGCCGGGTACTCGGTAAGGGTGTCGAGCAGGTCCTCGTTACGGTTCACGCCCTCGCGGGCGCCCGTGGCGAGGAGATCAAAGGCTTCGTCTGCGGACTTCACGAGACCGGTACGGAGCAGAGCGGTCACCGAAGCGGCGATCGGCTGCACGTCCTCGCCGAGTACATCGGCGATTCCGCCGAGACTCTGCACGACCTTCTGCGCGTCGCGATTCGTGGCCTCGGGATCGATGAGACTGAACTGCAGCGCGAGACGGGTCGTGTCCATGTTCTGCTCAATCGACTCGCCGAAGCCGTTCGCGTACGCCTCAGAGGCAGAGCGGCCGAAGCGGAGTGCGTCCGACTCGCTGATCCCGGTCAAGCCCTGCAGGCGGTCGGCGCTTCTCTCCTGCTGCAGTCCGTCGTTGAAGGCAGACACGAGCGCGTCGGCAGCGGCCTTCCCCACGCCGACGACAGCGCCGACGATCGGAATGGTCGCCAGCGCCGCGATGATGCCGACGCCGAAGTTCTGGCCGGCATCCTCACCCGAGCTCGATGCCTCAGCGCTCGCCTCTTCGAATGCCTCCTCCGCTGGGGAGATATCAGCGTCGACTGTCATCTCAGCGCGTGCCGAACGGAGCGCGGTCAGCGACCGGTCAGCGCGAGCGAGCTGCGCTTCCGCGCGGGCTATGTCCGCCGTGACCTCGATCTCGGGCGAGATCGCCTTGAGGTAATCGAGCTTGTCGCGCAGGCGTGTGGTGTCCGCTTCGGCCTTCTCGACCTCCGCGTCGACCTTGACCAGAACCTCCTTGGAGACGAGGCGACGCGCCGCTTCCTCGACGTTCTCCATCCCCTCCATCGCGGGCTTCGTGTCGGCGTCGACCTTCTTCGTGGTCTTCTGCTTCTCGATGCGGGTACCCGCCGCCTTGACGTCCTTCTCCGCCTTCGCGACCTCGTCGGTGTTGGCGGTGAAGAGGACTTCAAGTTCGGCTGCGCGCATCGTCGTCTGCCCTTCGGGTGAGTGCTCGTCGAAGGAGCGAGTCGGGGTTCTCGAGGAGCGCGAACAGCGCGTGCCGAATGCCCGGCCAGGGGCGCGCGAGGACGGCCGGGTCGTACAGGTCGATGCTGTAGACGCGGATCATGTCCGCGACGACCAGGCGCCAGTTCGAGACGATGGCGAGCAGCGACCCGTCGACTTGATAGGCGCTCGTGGGCGCCCTTACTTGCTGGGCTTCGCGCGGGACCGGGCGGTACTTCTCGTAGAGCGGGACGCCGTTGACGTCGAAGTCGTAGGGCTCTCCGATGCCGAGGGCTGCCCAGTCGGCTGCCGTCCAGTCCTCCGCGCTTTTGGGCGGGCGGCGTCCTTCGCTTGGGCCGCTGCGGCTTCGCGCTCCGGACCCCATACCTTCTCGGCGACGCTGTCTGCGTACTCGCGTCCTCGCGCCCAGAAGAGGGTCGCGTAGACGCCCATCCGGTCGAGGGTGTGAGAGCCGACGCCGTCGCGCACGAGTTCGTCGTAGGCGGTGCCGAGGGCGGGGTGGCCGTCGTCAGGCAGGTTCTCGAGGATCTCGAGGATCTCGGCGGGCACGTTGTCGCGGCCGACTTCTGCTCGTACCGCGAGGGCGAGCACCTGCCGCATGTCGGCGACGCTGGGCTCGGGAACCGTGTAGGTCACCGAGCCCAGCGTCAGCGTCAACCCGCGCGCCCAGGCGCCGAAGTCGACGGTGGTCACGCGCCGGGCTCGTCCTCGGTGAGGGGGTTCACGATCGGCGTGTAAGCGCCGACTCCTGTGAGCGTCCAGTTCTGGACCTCGACAGCGCCGTCGGGGCCGGTGTTGGCGCGGCCGGGGGTGACGGTGGCGGTGCCCTGTCCGGCGTCATCGGGGTTGGGCACGCCACCCTCGGACGAATCGGGCTGGTGGTACCAGCGCGCTTCGATCTGTGCAGTGGCGCCCTTCGCGTTGGGCTTGGTACGGGCGAAGAGCGCCTCGATCTCTTCGAGGTACTTGCCGGTCGTGCCGGAACGGTTGACCTGCGTCGCGAACGCTAGCGCCCAGTTCCATCCGGTGACGGCGTTGTTCTGCGAGCCCTCGTCGTCGTACGTCTGCGCGTCCGTCGTGTTGGGAGTCGGGGTGAGCTGGAAGTTGAACATCTTCCGGACGGTGCGCCAGATGGGGGCGGCGGTCGTGCCGATGTTCAGGTCGAGTCCGTATTCGTAGGACTTGCCGAGTACGGTGCCGGCGGGAAGGGCGTTGTCGGTCGCGCGGGTCATGATGCCTCCGGATTGTCGAGAGTGACGAGGTAGTTGTCGGTTCGCCCCTGCCGCGCACCGGTATCGGCACCCTGAGGGGAGATGGAGAGTCGGCGGATGCCGCTGATTCCCTCTCTGCGAGAGAGGTTTTGAAGGTGCGCGAAAGCCGCGCTCGCTAGCTGGTCGGCGTGCGCTATGCCGCCGCGAGTGCCCCGAAATCGGAGCTGCACCCAGCGGAGAGCGAGCCCGGTGACGGCATCGTCTGTGGCGTTGTAGAGGCGGACCGCGACTCCCTTGTTGGGAGACTCTGAAAGCGCGCCGTACTCGATACGAACATCCGTTGGCAGGTATACCGCGTCGACCGCAGGCTTCCATTCCCATCCGTCAATCTGCCCGAGGAGAGCGCAGATCTTCGTCGTGACCGCTGCATCGTCTCGTGAATGGTCAGCCACCGAGCGCCTCCCGAATGTGCTTCTCGATCATCGGTCCGACTTTTGGCCGGACGTCTTCGGCGGCCTTCTCGAGGAACTTCGGTTCGCCGCCGCGCGGGTGCTCGTATTCGAGATCCTCGTGCTGCAATCGCGCGACGAAGGACTCGTAGCCGGCCTGCGCGGTCAGGTCATCGACGCGCGCGAACGACGTGTCCTCGGTCTCGCCGGTCAGCCGGGGCGCTCGAGCGTTCGAGTTCTCGATGACCGCTTCTGCCACTTCAAGGAGCGCATCCTGAGCGGCCTTCTCGATGAGCGAAAGCACTGGGCGGTAGTAGCCCATGGGCGCCCCCTCTACTTGAGATAGAGCGTCTGAAAGGACGGAAGGGTGGGGTGCTGTCCGCGTCCGATGGCGACGACGGGGGCTTCTCTTTGGCCGGTGATGCCCGGCCATACGGTGACGAGGGAATCGATGGGCACGACCTCGTCGAAGTTGAGGTGCACTTGGGTGTTGGAGATGGTCTCGGAACCGTCAGCGCCGCGGACGGTTTCGGTTCGGTCCTCAACGAAGCAAGAGACGTCGCGGGCAGGCAGGTAGCCGCCACCCATGCCACCGCCCGACGCGTAGCCCCGGACGGTGGCAGTGTGCGGGAGGAAGTAGTCCGGCAGCGGGATTGTCATTCCAACCACCAGAGCGGGTCATTGACGGGCTGGTAGGTCACGAGAGGAACCGTGAACGCCTGCTGTGTCCGCGGCCTCAGCATGCGCTTGTGCTCGTCCGTCAGCATGAGCGTCCGGCCCGGGCGGTCATACGACCAGGACTCGGAGAAGGGACCCATGGTCCGCGACTTCTGCGTCACGGGGTCGATGTTCGAATCCGCCATCATGACGAAGACGACCATCTCGCGTGAGACGGTCTTGCGGACCGCGAGTTCCGCCGCGCTCACCTCGACCGGGGCGGGCGGCGGAGGAGCGTAGGCGTCGATGCGGACCGCGGCGTCCTCGAGCAGGGCAGTCGCGCGCGTCTCCTGCCCTGCGGGGAAGCCCGGCCAGATTGCTTTCACGTCCTCAGCGGTTGCGTAGGCCATGGCCGGGCTCCTCCCTACTTCGACGGGGACTTTGCGGATGCGGTCTTGCTCGTTGCGGGTCGCTTCTCAGCGGTCGAGGGCTCCCACTCGGACGCGCCGAGTCGGGCTGCCGTCTCCGCATCGACGTTGACGACCACGCCGTTCGCCTTGTTGCGGAGCCGGGGCATTACGCGACCTTGTCCTCGATGACCGCGAACTGGTCCGCGAAGACGTACCAGCCGTAGACGACCTCCGCGCGGAGCAGAACCTCGTTGTGGCCGGCGAGGTCGCGGCCGGTGTTGTCCGGGTCACCGAACTCGAGGACGCGGAACGGGATCGTGCGCTGCACGCCCCACCGGATGCCCGACTGGAAGTTGCCGACGATGGCGCGCACCTTGTTGTCCGCGGTGCTGCTGTCCTTCGGCTTGCCCGAGACGGTGGTCGAGTTGGCCGCGCTCACGCCCTGGAAGTTCGTGATCCCGTCGCCGAAGCCGAGTTCGGGGAACTTCTTGCGGCCGTCGTTGTAGCGTGCGGTCGCGAGCGTCCACGCGTACTTCGGGTCGAGAGCGACGCCGTTGACGCCGTATCCGGAGCCGATCACGAGGCCTGCAGCAGCCTCGAAGTCGAGGTCCGCGGCGGGGCCGGCCTCGACGCGCTTGGTGGTCGTGTTGAGGTAGTTCGTCCACGTCGCGACCGGGTTTCCGGTGCGCGGGTTGATCCGGTAGTAGAGGCCGAGATCGAGCGCGCGCGCGAGTGCGAGGGCGCACTTGTCCGCGAACTTGTCGAGGATGCCGGTCTGGTACTCCTCGTCGGCGTGCTTGAACTCGTCCGAGGTGCGCATCTGCACGACAGCCTTGTGAGGCGTCGCGGTGACGAAGGACGGCTTGGCGTCGTCGGAGCTCTTGGCTCCCGACTCCTCGACGAACTCGGCGGTCAGGTCGTCATCGAACGTGATGATGTCCACGTTGCCGAAGCGCATGGGCTCCTGGCCGGAGAGGGCCGCGACGGTCGAGCCGGTCTTGGCCTTCTCGACGATGCCGTCGGCGATCTGCGTGGGGAAGCGGAGGTCCGCTACCTGTGCGGTCATGGTGTTTCTCCTTAGGTGGATTGCTGGTCGAGAGCGTCAATGACGCCCGCCCAGGGGGATGTCTTGGCCGTGCCGGTGGGGCTGTCGCCCTGTGAGGGGATGACCGGCGCTTCCTGCGCCGTGAGGAGAGGCTTGAGTTCCGCGGCGTGCGCCTCGAACTCCTCCTTGGTGGAACCGCGGAGGATCGCTGCGGGGATGCCGGTTGCCGTCGCAACGTCAGAGCGCCAGGTGGCGAGCTGTTCCTTCGCAGTGAACTTCGAGACCTCGGTCTCGAGATCCGCCGCCCGGGTGGCTGCCTGGTCGCGCTCCTGCTGTGCTGCAGCGATCGCAGCATCGGCGTCGTCGGCTCGCTTCTTGAGGTCGCCGTAGTCGGCGTACTTCGCTTCGACGCGCCCGATGCGCTCCTTCACGAGGCCGTCGAACGCGTCCTGCGAGTCGATGGTGACGGGGAACTCCATGTGCTTCTCCTTGTGCCCCGATTGACCGCTCGGGTAGGCGTGAACCCGCGAGTAGCGGGTGGTCTCTGGGTGAGTCAGGCGGACGCGATCCAGTCACGGATCTTCGCGTTGTGATCGGCTTTCTGCGCGGGAGTCATGCCGCCCGTGTAGCGCGACGCCTCGTACGCTCGGACGTCGACCTCGGGTGCGTCCGGGTCCCAGGAGGGGACGGCCACGCAGCCGCAGTCGTTGTGAGCGGCGAAGTCGCCGTCGTACTTGTAGACGCCCTTGCCGGCGAGCTTTCGGCAGAAGTCGCAGCCGTCCGATCGCGTCTTCCGGTACCAGCCCGACGCTCGCGGGTCGCGGGTGGTCGCGCCGACGATCGTCAGCCGCGAGGGCTCGACGACGTAGCGTTCGACCGGCGCGAGCAGTGACGGCAGCGCGAGAGCCGCCGCGCCCGTGAAGAGGTACTGCGCCGCGAACCGGACAGTCCGCTCGATGCGGAACTGCTCGACCGAGTCGGCGACCTGAGCGCGGAAGCGACCGCGGACGTTTGCGCCCGCCCGCACCTCGTCGTACCAGTCGGCAGCGACCGAAGCGGCGCCCTGTCCGTACGAACGCACCAGGAGGGGCACGTACTGCAGGAGCGCCTCTCGAACCGCTTCGGGTTTGTCGAGATTCAGCGACCCGAAGAACTGGTCGAGCTCCTCGCGAACCTGCCGCGCCACTCCGGCCTGCAGATCCCGGAGAACGTTCGCTTGCCGGTCGGTGACCACGCGCTACTTCTCCTCGAGATCGCCGGCTTCGCTCGCGGGCATGCGGAGCGAGGCGGGGACGGCTCCGGTGAATGGGATGCCTTCGAGGCCGATGCGCGCTGCGGCTGCAGCGGGATCGACACCGGCTCGGATAGCGACGCCGAGCGCGTCGAACTTCGCCTTCAGGTCGGCGGCGTCGGGGGCAGAACCTCCGGCCGCGTCGCCTGCGTTGCCGCGTGCAGCGAGGAGCGCCGCCATGTTGAACGCACCCTCGGTCCGGCGCTTGTCCGCGAGCAGGCGCGTGATCTCGGCGCTCGAGAACCCGGCGTACTCGAGCGCGACCTCGGTGTCTCCGAGCCACGGGAACACGGTGACGAGCTTCGACAGCGCGTCCGCGGCGGTGACCGGGGACGTGAACGCGGGGTTCTGCCAATTCGCCTTGATCTGGCGCAGCTCGTCGGTCGCGGCGTCCTTCCCGTCGCGCAGAAGAACCGCGCGACGAGCGACCTGCCGGAGTGACGCGCCGAATCCGCGAGTGGCCGCGCGAGCCGAGACGATGAGATCCTTCTCGGCCGCGTAGAGCGCTTCAGCCGACGGCGGGTTGTCCTGCACGATGCCGAGCGAGGAGATCGGCAGACCCGTCTCCCCGGCCATCTGCGAGGCGTACAGGCGATGCAGGTCCGTGAGGGGCTGGGTGGTCATCTGCGGAAGTTGCTGGACGGTCGGCGTATCGCCGTCCTCGTCCTTCGTGAGCGCGAACCAGCGGTCGATAGCGGCCTGCCACTTGCCGTTCGCGAACGTGTCCGGTGCGACGCCGAGCGCGACCATGCGAGGGGCCGCGTAGAAGTCCGCGCCGATCTCGGTTCGGATGACGTTCATGAGTGCCTTGTCGGTGATCGACATGACGGCGCGCGAGATCCGCGAACGTCCGAACGGACGGTCGAGCTGCGGGTCGTAGGTCAGCGGCTCTGCGAGTACCTCGTTGAGGAGGTTCGGTCGTCGGTCCGCGACCCATGCGCCCGACGGGCGGCGCGAGCAGATCAGGACGACAGTCGGGAGGTAGACGTCCATGCGGGTCGGGCGACCGTCTCGGTCGAGCTCCGAGATGGCGAGGAATGCGGAGACGACGCGGCGACGCTTGTCCCAGAGCGCTGCTGTCCACTCGGCCGAACGCGGAAGGATCATGACGGCGGGCTCGCCGGACTGGGTGTCGCCCTTGAGGGTCGTGATGAACGAGCACGAGTGCTTGAGCGACGACGTGATCGCCTGCGGAAGCTCAAGGTCGAAACGATTGTCGTCGAGGAGTGCGCCGAGCTCGAACGGGTCCTGGTCCTGCTCCGGAGCCACGAAGCCGTCAAAGATGGTCCGAGACCCGAGTCCCGAGACCGCCTTCTCCGGCCAGCCCAGCGTCGCCCGCATGCGGGCGAACGCCTCCGGGGGGATGTTGCCCGACGGCTTGAGCAGCATCTTCCCGTCGTAGTACGTGGACCGCAGGACGTTCCGGGGGTACTTCTCCCGCCACGTCGCCAGTAGCGACCGGATGATGTCGAACTCGGGGTCTGAAACTCCCTGCATGAACCGGGGCAGGCTGTCAGCAGGGGCGTACGGGGCGACAGCGATCACAGGAGCTCCGCCTTTCGTCCGGGTACGCGCTTGCTCGTCCTCGACCCGAACAGGGCAAGGCTGACCGACTCGATCGGCGTCTCATCACCGTCCGGCGTGGTGGCTTCCCAGCCCCACGCGCCAGACGCATTTCGCTTCTTCATGTCGCACACCGCCACTGACTCGTCGAGAACTGTTTGACCTTCCGAGTCGAGATGCGACAAGGTACCGCCCTTCACGGCCTCCCACGTCATCGCGCAGGCAGTCGTGTAGTTCTGGGTGGAAGCGACGTGGATCACCCGCTGAGGTACGCCACGGTCGCGGAGAGCCTGCTGCAGCACGTTCGCGCCGGCCGCACCGGAGATCACGATGACGGCGGTGTCTCGCCAGCACTCCGCCAGCCAGTCCGCGAGAGTGCCGATACCCAGCTCGACGGGACCGGTCTGAGAATCGATGAGCTCGACGTGGAAGCCGGACGAGTGCTTGCGGCACCCGGCGAGGGACACCCTGGACCCGTCTTGCGAGAACGCGACACCGTAGGAGGCGATGCCCTGCGGTGCTGTCTCCACCCCGCGCTTCGACCAGAGCCCGGCCGGGATCAGTCGTGAGCCTTCCGACTCGTCATCCCAGCGGCCAAGCGCCTCGCGCAACCACGCGTCATCCGACGGCAGGTTCTCGCGCATCCGGTCGATCGACTCCTGCGGGGTGCGATGCGGGTACGACGGGTTCGCCTTAGCGATCTGTTCCTTGTCGTCAAGCTTTGGACCGCCAGGCTTGCCGACGTTCGGGTCTGCGGAAGTCTCGATGTACAGGCTGTTGCCGCCGACCGACACGACGTCACCGCTGTCGCCAGCGATCGCGAGCGCCTTGCGACGGCGGGCCTTGAATGCCTCACCGGGATCGACCGGGCGAGGAGGGGTGCCCATGAAGATAAGCAGACCGCCATGCGGGTTACGCGACTGATTCGCCGCGGGGACCATGTCCTCGAGCGCCTTCTCCGTGAGGATCTGCGCCTCGTCGAAAACCTCGATGTCGACCTCGTCGAAGCCGCGACCAAAGCCCTGCTCCCGCGCGCCGAACAGGATGCGGGACCCGTTCCGGAACTCGATCTCCTGCTGACCGTTCGTCGACCGCAGTCCATCCGAACGGTTCACGGCAAGGTACGGCTGCACCGCGGGCTTGCGGGCGTACGCGGCGAGCTTTTGAAACGTCATCGACGCCGTCTGCGACCGGTGAGCCGTCCACAGCGCCGTCGTCTCCGGGAAAATCGTGGACAGAGCGAAAACCATGCGGCCGACGATGAAAGTTTTCGCCACTTGCCGGGGTATGGAGAACGTCACGCCGCCGACCGTGCACGCGTACTTGCCGTCAGCCCGCAGCCCAAGAGTCAATTGCCCAAGACCGTCCTGCCACGCATCGAACTGGTCGCCCCACTCGCGGCACCGCTCCTCGACCTCGTACCAGACCGTGTCGACGATGCCCTCGGGGATCACGACGTGACGGGCAACCTCAGATAGCGGTCTGGTCGAAGGATCGGCGTTCACTCTGCCGCCCCTCCTTGCGCTCCCGCTCCTGCTTCGCGGACGCATCCATGCGGCGCACCTCGACGTCGAGACGATCCATCTCCGTGATCAGGCGGGCTAGCGCATGAGCCGGTACGCCCTCATCGATCACATCCGCGATCTGCTTCCGAGCACGCACCAAGAAGGCACGACGATCCAATGCAGTCGCAGCGGCCATCGTCTCCGCGATCGGAGGTTCCGCCTTCTCGTCAGGGTCGACAACACGAGGAGTCCACGACATCAGGGCCTCCAAACGGTTTTTTTCGACGGGGAGATATCGGCGCTACTCCTCCGGGGTCGCCCCCTCCTCCTGGGGAGGGAGGTGGTGCCCTGTCGGTCGGCGTCGTCGAGGGGTGCGTGGTCGTGGGATCGCTTCGGTGATGAACCATGCCCAAAGGAGGCGTCGGAGGCCGCGGCGGTATGAGCGCATGTCTGCGTTGAGTTGCACGGTCCCGTCGGTGGTCGGGCCGTAGCTGAGCGGGATGTCCACGGTTCCGAGCTCGACGGGTTCGCCTGTGCCGACGCGGACGAGGATGGTGTGCGTGAGTGAACGCATGGCTGCCATTGTCACGCTCCTCGTGCTGGTCCCCATCCGCTCGATGCGATGATCGGCGGGCGTGGTGCTTGGGGTTCGGGATCGGGCTTGTTCGACCGTCGGTTATTGCACCAGCGATGAAGAAGCCGCGTGTTCTCGCGTGAGAGTGGGTCGCCGCCTCGGCTAGTGTGCTGGACCTCGTCAACCTCGGGGAAGGTGTCGTCGTGCTGGTGCCGCTGCTTGGCTGCGTCTGCATTGAGCCAGTCGCCGGGCCATGGGCATGCGGGCCATGCGCAGTGTGCGCCGGCTGCGAGCAGGCGCTTGCGCAGCTCTCGGCGGCGGTGGCCGTTGGCGTATCGCGGGTTAGTCGTCAATGCGCGCTCCGAACACATGATCATGGTCATCTGCAACCGAAGATGATGATCATCGCGTGGCGAGGGCTGCGCTACTCCGAAGGCCGCCTGCGCTCGAGCATGTCTATGCGCCTAGCATCCGCTACGTACACGTCGTCGAGCACGAATCGCATGACGGTAAGCGCATCTCGGGCATCCTCTCTCGTCGGGACGTCGGCAATTTCTCCGTGTGCCATGTCGTTGCCGAGGATGCGTAGAACATGTGCCATGTCCTTCGTTCCGGTGCGGAGGTGACCATCGCTGTGCAGAACATTGATCTTCTGCACGAGAGATCCGTTTTCGATGCCCTTTTCGCGCGCCGTCGCTTCGATCACACTTCGGACGAGAAGCAGGACCGCGCGGTGGGCACCGAGGCTCATAGCGTCGTGCGCTTCCTGCACGTACCCGGAGACGCCTTCAGGGAGGAACTCGGTATCCGCTTTGAGGAGAGCCGGAGGCGACCAGGACTCTATTTCCATTGATTCGCCCCTTTGAATGGCCTCGCCGCCAGTGAAGATCGTGCCGGGCGCCTGCGTGTATGACTCTCTCGCAGACAGGCCCGCGGCTGCGTTGAACCTCCCACAGGCGTCGCATGTCGCGACTACCTCAAGCTGGAAGTGGTACCCGCCCTGAACGGCCTGCTGAGAGAAGATACGAGCAGCTCGTGCCGTGAAGTGGGTCGCGTTGGCGCAGAAGGCGCAGGTTCCGGTGAGCATGCGCTCATCCTGGCAGAGCGATGCAGCCGATTAGGGAGAGGGTTGCCTCGTGCTCGCGTCGCTGTGGCTGCTGCTGTGTCGACGGCCGAGGCACATGGCAACTACCGGATCTCCGGGTGCGCCTTGAACAGGCGCTGGCATGAGCACCCCGCTTCGAGTGCGACCGTCTACGCCGGAGCGAGAACTCCCTGGGAGTTCTTATCGACGGTCGGTTCCGCGCCTGTGCAGCCAGTGGCTACGAGCGCGAATACCTCCACGGTCAGGCCTGTAAGCGCCTGACCGTGGGACTTGGCGCATCGTGTGCGCCGGTTGTGTCCCGCCATCATTTTCATGCCCGCGGGGTTGGGGTGCGGATTCCGCACCGGTCTGTGTGGCGCTCAGTCGGGCCGCACTTTGACCCGGTGTGTGCGGCTCGTCCTGAGGTGTTCCGTCACTGATGGGTTTCTGGAATCTTGTAGACAGAGTCCATGTCGTCACCGAGTTCTTTTGCCGTCTGCCTCTCAGCATTCGCGAACAGGTGGGCGAAGATGAAGGAGATGATCGCGAGGATGATCCCAGCAACGCCGGCAACGATGATGGCTGGCGTCACCCACGCAAATTCGAGTTGCTGATCCTCGGGGAGAGCTCGCCAGGCCGGAAGCCAGGGAAAAAGAGTGAGCGCGGCGCTGAGCACCAGGCCCACGGCCGTCCACCCGAAAGCTGAAATATCGCGGCGCCTTGCCTGCAATAGCTCCACCTTCTTTCGGAGGCGTTGCCAGTCTCGGATGCGCATAGGGAAGTGAGCTTCCCCCTCTGCTCTTACTAGAATGCGTTCGGTGGGCAATGAGATTGATAGCTCACTACTCATTATCCGTAGCTTCCTCAGGTTGCGTCACAACGCCACTTACAAGGGCGTTGATCAACATGACGTAGCCACACTTTGTGCATTGCACCGTGAAGACCGGCACCAGAGGCGCTCCGAGGAACATCCCGCCGTCTTGAAATTCGCGCATCTCAACGACAGGACCGACTTCCCAGTCGTTCGTCCCGCAAATCGGACAATTTTTCGACTGAGTCCAGTTCTCGCTCATCCAGGCGAGTGCGGCTTCACCGCGCGACCGCCTCATCTCGTTATCGATCACGCGTCAAGACTAGACGGAGTGACGAACCGGTTACGGCTCGGAGGCGTTTGGCCCAGCGCGCCGAACCAGTCAACGCCGAGCGGGTTTCGTGTGCCATCAGTGATGCACTTCTATGTCTGATGACATCCTACACTCTGGGCACCGCTTCGTAAAGCAATTCGGTAGCGCGACGATCGAATCGCCTGGGAGTCAGTTTGGCGCGCGAAGGCTCGACGATCACTTCGTGGTGCGGCGCGAGTGGTCCGTGGAGCTCGCCGCGGACGAAAAGCCTGTAGCCGGGCATTCCGTTCGCTCTGACCGCGGGAGCGATGCGCTTCAGCGTCCCGGCGATGCGCACATTCGCTCCTGCGTCACCGATGCGCGCGAAGCTGACGCGGGCTCCGATGTGTTCTTGCTTGAGGGTCGAGGCGGTGAAGCGACGCCCACTCGTTCGCACGGCGAGCATGTTCTCGAGTTGGGCTGTCGGATCGTCGAGGATGAGCCACTCCGCGAGGGCCGCGACTGCGGTCCCGGTGCCGAGCCTCGTGCTCACCGCGAGGAACTGGTACTCGAGCGTGCTCATGACGCCTCCGCTCCGAGCGGAGTCACGTACTTCCGGATCAGGTGGTCACGCACTCGCCCGGGCCGGCGGAGGATCTGCTGCTCCTCGTTGTACGCGAGGACGGCAGCGGAGTACTCGTCTTCGGTCCAGATGTGTCCGCATCCGTCGCAGCGGATTGTGCGAGTGCCGCCTTCGGTCTCGGCGGGGAAGATGGCGATGCGGCGGGGCCAGCAGCAGGTGACGCCGTCGGTGTGGGGCATGCGTGACCATGCGGCGGTCATCTGTCGGGGCCACTTGCGGTCGAGGGAGCGGAAGTAGCGGGCTTCGCCGATGAAGTAGTCGATGACGTCGACGTACTCGTCGGTGAAGGCCGAGCTGAAGATCGCTTCGAGGTGGTCGTCGAGCCACCGGGCGATGAAGGCCGTCTCGCGCTGGGCGGACCAGGACGAGACGCCGGCGGTAAAGCCCTTCACTCGTCCGGTCGGGGTGCGCCAGGCGTTGAGGGCGACGGGCGGCTTCGTGACCTTGAGTCTGACGGCGAAGAGTCCGGCGAAGCGCACGAGCTCTTCGTAGATGCCGTTGACGTCGTCGAAGGCGGAGGTGTTGAACGGGAGGGGCGCTTCCTGTTGGACGGAGATCTCGGACTCGTCGGAGCTGGCAGGGGTGCCGATGAGGTTGGCGATGTGCCCGGCGAGCGTGGGGGCGAGGCGGAGGCCGGCGCGGGTGGAGTGGAAGCAGCGGTCGCAGAAGCGGCCGTGGAGCGCGCTGAGGATCTCGGGCTGGTCGTCCTTCTCGGTGCCGCGGCGGGCGCAGCCGTTCACGCAGGGCAGGGCGGTCGGGTTGATGAGTTCCGGCTGGGAGGTGGTCATGACGGTTCTCCTAGAGGTGAGGCATGTAGGCGGGCATCCACGGCAGTTCGCCGTCTGTCCCGCGTCTGAGGTGGGTGGGCCAATCTCGCTGTTCGCGGTCGCCGCGCCACTTGACGACGATGGCGAGGCTTTCGTCGCCTTCGACCGGTCGAAGGCCGAATCCGAATTCGGGCCACCCCATGAGTGCGGAGGCACCGCGGGGTCGTAGATCCCTGTCGCCGCCGAGCGACTTGGCGTGGCCGGCGTGCGCCTCCATGAGTAGGCAGATACCCCGTTCTCGGAAGGAGTCGAGCGTGAGGATCATCTGCGCGGCGTCGTCGTTCGATTCGAGCCCTTTCGGCACCAGCTTGTATAGCGGCCCGATGTAGAGCAGGTCGGGCTTGTGCTTGTCGAGGAGGGCGTGCACTTCGTTGACGTCGGACTGCAGCGTCAGGTCCGGGCGGATGCCTGCGCTGACGACCACGCTCGAGCGCGGGTCGCCCTTGCCGAGACGGCTGACGTGCGAGGTGACGTAGCGGGCACCGCGAGCCCACTGCTGCTCGCTGTTCTCCGCGTCGATGACCAGCACCTTCCGGGGCGGCATGAGCGTGCGCTGCTCGAAGGGGTGAACGCCTGCCGAGATGGCGATCGCGATCTGCCGCAGGAGGTGACTCTTCCCGGACCCTTCGCCTCCGGTGATGACGAGACGGTCGCCCCGCTCGAGGAGATCCGGGACGAGCCAGTCGTGGACGACCTTGGTGTCGAGGATCTCGCCGAGGGTCTTGGGGTGCAGCTTGCCGCTGACCTTCCCGGCAGCTTCTTCGAGGTCGCGGCGGCGAGCTTCGGCCTTGACTGCGGCGTAACGCCGTTCGCCCTCGACGGCCATTTCGAACTCGGGGTCGACGGGCTTCTCGGGGACGGGAGCGTCGACGTGCACGAAGTCGGCGATCCCGCGACCGGCCGTGATGTGGTCCGCGGCGTCTTTGCCCACCGCGGCCTCGACGATGCGGACTTCGCCGGTTGTGAGCGCCGCGAGGAGCGCCCGCAGGCCGGGTCCCCGATTCCGGCCCGCCTCGTCCTTGTCCTGAACGACGTAGATGTCGCTGCGGCCGGTGAGGGCGGTGTAGTCGGCGCGCGCCCATGAGTTTGAGCCCATGGGAGCCGAGACGGCCGTGACTCCCTCGGTCGCGAGCACGTCGGCGTCCTTCTCGCCTTCGGTGACGTAGATGTCCCTACCCGCGGCGAGCGCCGCGGCGAGATCGATTCCGGTCGGCTCGTAGAGCGGAATGACCGAGTCGTCGGTGATCCGCTGGTAGAACCGCTTCTCGGGGGTGCGGTGCACGGTCCGAACCGTCTTGCCCGCGTGCTTGTAGTCGTAGTTGATGCCCCTGGGGTCATCGAACAGGTCGGACATCGACCAGCCAAGCGATGCGGCGATCGCGTCGGCCGTGCATCCGGCGAAGCAGAACGTGAGCACCTGGCCGCGACCGCGCTTGATCGACAAGCTCGGGTTGCCGTCGGGGTGCGCGGGGCACTGAGCGAGCCACTTGTCCTGTCCAGCCCCCTTCACGGTCTTGCCGTGCGCGGTGAGTGCGTCGACGAGCGCCATGGTCGCGTCAGCCATGCGTGACCTCCGAGCTCGCGGCGCCTACCAGGCGGAAGGACGCGGCGATGAGGAGGTCACGATCACGGGTGACACTGGCGAGCTGCAGTTCCGCGTCTGCCCGAGCTGCCTCAGCTCGATCGCGCTGCTCGCGGGCGATGATCAGCGCGCGGCTCACGAGAGCGCCTTCCGCGGCTCGGAGTAGGCATCGATCGCATCGACGTCGTCGATGATGTCCGCCGCCCAGCGCTTCCCAGGCGGGGGCGCCGGGTGAGGTCCGCGGATCTCCACTTCGCGGGCGCGCTCACGGCGGAGGATCTGCACGATGTGGCCGGGCTCGAGGTACACGGCCGGCGCCGTCCGACGGTGTTCGATGAGTGCGCGGACTGCGTCCTCGTAGGCGACGTCGGCGAGGACTTCCTGCCACGCGATGACGACGGGGTCGGAGATGCGGCGCGAATCAATCGCGGACGCCCGGATCAGGAGCTGGTGCGCTTCCTTCGAGTTCATTGGGGTCACCTCCGTAGATGGCGTTGAAGTTGGCGAGGTTCGCTTCGACAGCGGTCGGGCGGCTGGCACCGGTGTCGCCGTTGGCCTTCCACTCCGCGATGGCTTTCATGCGGAGGGTCGAGAACTTGTCGCGAAGGGTTGGCATCGATCGGATGTTCGCCGCCCAGAACTCGTTCTCGGTCGCCCACCTCATGACGTTCTCGATCTGCTCAGGCTTGTAGCCGTCGATGCGGATGAGGCGCTCGCAGGACCGCCACCACGTCGCGCCGACCGTCCCGACCTTGTGACCGTTGGCTCGCACAAGGGTCGCGAGGAGTTCGCAGAGGCGGATCACGTCGGGAGCGAGACCCTTCCCGTCGGACGCGTCAGCGTCGGACGAAGAAGGCTGTTCCCCTGTTCCTCTGTTCCCCTGTTCCCCTGTTACAGGCGCTTCCTTCACGGGAGGACTCGCGAGGGTGTCGCGAATGCCCTTGTAGGAAGCGGTATTGACGACTTCCTCGTACTCCTTTGTGCCGTCTGGCCTGGGGAAACGTCCGCGGCCCGGCTTGTCGATGCGCTGCAGGTCCTTCCACTTGTCGATGTAGAGCAATTCCTCGCCTTCGATCGAGTAGCGAGCGATCAGACCGTGCTTGTGGAGGACGGAAATGGCTTCGGTAAGCCTCGCGAGGGTGTCGCGAGGGTTCCTGGCGAGGTCGCGACCGAAGACGTCGCTGGCAATCGTCTCGATGTCGTCCTTGCCGACGCCGTTGTCGTCGACGTACGACTCGAGGCCCTTGAGGACGAACCGCGTCTCCCATGTGAGGGCTGCGATGGTCTTCGACCGCCAGAACTCGGGCTTGGTTGCTCGAATCCTCACTGCGCGCTCGCCTCCCGGTATTCGCCGAGCACGCTGCGAGCGATCGACTCCGCGAACCCGAGGAGGTGAGGCTCGAGCGAGCCGGCCGGGTGGGTCGTCAGGGCACTACGAGCCATGCCGAGAACGGTCCCGGCGTAGTGGGTCGCGAGGAGTCCTCCTCCGGCGCTGCTGACCCTCTCCGCGAACGTGTTGTGCGTCGGCGCACCGCTGGCGACGTAGGCGGTTCCCACGACGTTGCGGATGCCGATGATGCGTGCCTCGGCCCGTTCAATGAGGTCGAGGAGGGCAGCGCGCTCGGGGTTGATGGACGGGCGGACGGTGGCGGTCGCGGTTGCGGCGGTCATGCGGTAGCTCCTGCCTTCGTGTGGCTGGCACCGCGCAGGGTGTCGATGGTCTTGGTGTTCTCGGCGGCTGCCCACTCAGCGGCGGCGATGATCTGCCGAGCGAGGCATCGCGCCTGAGTCACGGTGAGCGTCTGTTCGATCCCCACCGAGACCTGCAGTTCCTCCCCGACGAGGGTCGGGGCGATGACGGCAGTGATCGGCGGCGGGGGCTGTGTGGGCGTCCACCATGGGGCGGTCACCGCAGGACCGTCCCCTCGGCCACTTCCTGGGACTCCATCGATTCGGCAGCTTCCTCGAGCTCACGGGCCATGGCGCGCAGCGTCTCGGCCGAACCTTGAGCGAGGGAAGGGGCTCCGGAGATGAATCCGAGCTGCACGTACGTCGGTCCCGCGTCCACGCCCGTCGCCCCGACGTCGTCGAACCGGAAGACCGTGCACTGCACGTCGACGTCGGCGGGAAGCATGTCCCCGGCCTCGTGATGCACTTCGCCGGATGCCTCGTCGGTCGGGTAGTGGGTGCCGATGCACCAGGGCGGGCAGTAGTCGAACCGGACCGGAGGCGCGGCGATCGCCGCCGCGTAGACAGCAGTGATCCGCCGCGTGTAGGTGCTGGTCGGCAGGAACGCACCCTCCTCGAGCTTGATCAGGTACCCGGCCGAGGTGTCGGCTCGATTGGCTGCCTGCGCGACCGTCAGGCCAGCGCGATCGCGAAGCGACTTGAGGGTCCGTCCGAACGCGGCGCTCATCGGTCCGCCGCCATCGAGTCAGCCTCGCGCTCGACGCGTGCCGAGAGTGTCAGCAGGGTGACGGCGAGGTCCTGCAGCCCCTTCTTGCCGAGGCAGAGGTCGACGTCGATGTGGAGGCTGTAACGGTCGAGGCCGTTGTCCTTGACCCGTGAGCCGACGGCATGCACGACGCGCCCCCGCTCGTCGAAGCCGGAGAAGTCGGCGAGCGCGGTGTCGTCCGCGTTGTGGAAGCGTTCGGGCTCGTTCTGGGCGAGGCCGATGGCGTCGTGCCCGGAGCACCAGGAGTAGACGGTGCACCGGACGTTCGAGAGGAGCGTGAGGCGGACCATGCCGTCAGGTGAGTGCTCGTCGATGCCGTACCAGCCCACAAAGTGACCGGTCGTACCGTCCCCGGCCAGCCAGTCGGTCTCAGCGAGGAGCTCGCCGACACCGGGAGCCGGCGAACTGGTCGAGTAGGTCAGGATGCCGCGGGCGCCCTGGCTCACGTAGATCGGGTCGCGGTTGGTGAGCGCTCGGCCGAGGCTGTTGTCGATGGCGGCGAGGGGGATGTCGAAGGTCGGGCGGACATCGTCAGGGAAGTGCGCGATGTCGGTGGTCTGCGGTACGATTCGAGTAGTCATTTCAAGTGCTCCTTCGTGAGTGTTCGATCGCCTCGTAGTTCCAGCTACGGGGCTTTCGTGTTTGGTCTTGCGTCCGGTTGAGCTGGTCGTTGGCATTGGTGTCAAGGCCGCCGCCTTAGTTCCGTGACCTTCTGCTGATGGATGCACTTGTCGCCGTCAGCCCACGCCTCGGCGCAGGATTCCTTGATCGACCAGTGCGCTCGCTTCTTCTTCTGAGTCCCGTGCAGCTCTCCATTTCGGAGGGCCACGAGCACGGTCTGGAAATGACGGCGTGAGCCATCCGCAACCTCTTGTACGGTCAGCCGGCGTTCCATTACGCGGCCACCTCCGCGGGAAGGCGGATGGTGAAAAGCGTGTCCAGCGAGGCGGATGGGAACGCTCCTGCGACCTTGGCCATGAACTCGTTGCTGGGGACGGTCTTGCCTTCGCTGACGCGATAGAGGGTGGTGTAGTCGACGCCGATGACGCGCGCCAACTCGGCTTCAGATTCGATGCCGTGTGCTCGACGGAGGGCGTCGAGCGTGGACCTGTTGAGAACCAGTGCCGCCCGTGCGATGGACGGTGAGTGCGTCGGTTGCATGTCGTCCACTATGAACCCTGCACGAACGCAACGCAAGCGGCTTGCAGACGTGCAATGGCCTACTCGTACCGGAGGCTTGCTCCGCCGCTAGATTCCCCGCAAACTCATTGCACACGTGCAAGGTTTGGGGTACGCTGGCGCTCGTGTCAGCAGAGAAGAGCAAGTGGAGTCAGTACATCGACTCGGTCGTCGGCGACGAATTCAACACGACAATCGCGGCCAAAGTCGGGGTCGACGCGGCCACCGTGGGCCGCTGGCGATCGGGCACTGTCGACCCGAAGCCGAGACAGGTGGTGGCCTTCGCTCGTGCTTACGGGCAGAGCCCGGTTGGCGCCTTGTTTGCGGCGGACTACGTCGACGAGACGGACATCAATGCGCCCGTCCGCATGCCTCGTCTACACGAGTTATCTGACTACTCGACGTCCGAACTCATGGAAGAAGCTGCCACCCGAATAAGGGCAACGTCGGATCGAAGGCGGGACGCGATGCTCAGGATTGCCTCGTGCGCCGACATCATCGATTCCGAAGAGTCGTCAGCGGAAGCTATTGAAGATGCGAAAGAAGCCGTCATCGACATCCTGACTGGATTCCTCGTCATTGAAATGCCGAGGCGCTATTTCCCCGGAGATGCGGGAGAATGGAAGGTGCCGAGGCTCCGAGGTAATCGATTCCTCAGGCGTCCACGGGATGCCGAGAACGGTAATGATACCGAAGATCGTAGATGGGGAGCGCGGCTCGATGGCTTGGACTGAGACTCTTCCGTCAGGAAGGTTCCGAGGCGTCTATCGGACGCCTGAGGGCAAGAAGCGCAGCGCGGGAACGTTCGATCACGAAGACCGTGCTCGCCTAGAAGCCAGCCGTGCAGAAGAGGACGCGGCGCTTCCGAACTGGCGCGACCCGAACGCTTCGTCGATCTCCTGGTCGAAGTGGTGTGCGGCATGGTGGCCGACTCGTGCGGTCGAGCCTTCGACCCTGCTCCGTGATGAGTCACGGCGGAAGAAGCTCGAAGCGAAGTGGGGTCACCGAACTCTCGGATCGATCACCAGGCACGACGTCAAGGAGTGGGCCGGTGAGATGCGGGCGGACGGCCTCTCCCCCGCGACTGTTCAGCGGTACCTGTCGCTCCTGTCTGCGTCGTTCGTCGGCGCGGTAGACGCCGAGATCCTCCTGTCGAATCCCGCTGCCCGCCTTAAGCTGCCGATGCCTCAGAACACCAACGAGCGTTACCTGGCACGTGATGAGGCCGGGGCACTCCTCGCCGAGTTCGTTCCACAGTCCATCGAGCGCGCGATCGTCGCGTTTCTCCTCGGGTCAGGGCTCCGTTGGGGCGAGGCTGCCGGCGCCCGGGTTGAGCAGCTCGACAGGGCCACCAGCATGTACCGGGTGTCGATGACATGGGACGACGCGAATAACGCCGTGAAGGACTACCCGAAAGGTCGGCGGCGCAGGACGGTGCCGGTCCCGGTGTGGGTCATGCGCGAGGTCGAGCCGCTTGTCGATGGTCGTCGCACCGGGTTCATATTCGCGGCCGGTGACGTGCCTCTCGACTATCACAACTTCAGGAATCGCGTCTGGTCCGCAGCGACGAAGCGGGCGGGCGTTGCTCCGTTCAACATCCACGCCTGTCGCCACACTTATGCATCTTGGCTGATCCAGGACGGCATCCCTCTCGAGGAGGTTGGCCTACTGCTCGGGCACGTGTCGCCGCTCACCACCCGTCGCTACGCCCACCTGATCGAGGCGAACTCGACTGCGGTCTTGGCATCGCTGGTCGATCCGCAGATCGGAACCGTCCGTGAGGAGCATGGGGCAGACGTGGGGCACATGGCCACTCATTCCGGCTCACGCGTGCTTGATCTTGCGCAGGCGCGTTCATCGCGAAACGGTCGCTGACCGGCCGATTAGGTAGTCGCACTCACTCCCGCTCAGCAGGGCGATGGGGCCGTGCAGCCACTTTTAATCCGCGGGTCGTCGGTTCGAGCCCGACGGGGCCCACTCCTCCCCCGCCGTGCGGGACCGCCACCGCCCACCGGCCGGTCGCTACGGTCTCGGCGGCTCCGGCACGGCGCTCGACTCGGGCTCGCGCGTCACCACGACGCCGCGGTCCCCGTGGGCCGTCGCGAGCATCTCCCGGAGCCACAGGTCGTTCAGGCGCGGCGGGCGGCCGCCGACGAAGTAGAACTGCAGCGGGATGTGGGGCGAGATCCACACGGTGACGCGTCCGGATCCGCTCTCGACGGGCTTCACCCAGCTCAGGTAGAAGGTCTCCTGCCGGCGGAGCTTGCGACCCACGACGGCCTGCACGTGGGCCAGCACGCGGTCCTCGAACTCGTAGACGTCGGAGGAACCGTAGATGAGCTGACCCATGGATCGATTTTCCCAGTGGTGCCGGATCGGCCCGTCGGGGTGGACACGGCGCGCCGTCCTGGGGCAGCCCCCCGATCGTGGGGGCCTTGTCCGGGGTGCTAGCGACCTCGGCGGAGGAACGGAATCCCCCTGCGGGCGCCGGGAGCCGAAGCGAGCATGGAGGGCATGAAGCGCCTTCACTACGCCGGTGGTGCACTCCTCGTCGGGGACGCCGTGGCACACGAGATCCTCGCCTACGCCCGCGAGCTCGGACTGCGCGGCATCGCCGACACCGTCCGGGTCGCGGGCACCTCGCTCGAGGGGGAACGGGAGCAGGCCGAGCTGCTCATCGGCCCCGCGAGCCAGCTGCTCCTCGTCGAGGACGACGCCCCGGAGGATCCGGATGCGGACGCGGCGACGCTGGCCGACCTGGCGGAGCGCACGCGCGCGCTGACGCCCCGCGTGGAGCACGTGGCGGCCGAGGAGCAGTCGGACGCCGTCGACGAGTACGACGAGTGGGCCCTGCTGAGCCGCGATCAGGACTGATCCGGCGCCCTACTCGTGGCAGAGCGCCCAGATCGAGTCGGGGTACTCCGTCAGCTCGTCGCCGTCGAGCAGGCGCCAGACGCCGGCCTGGTGCTCGAGCAGCCGGCCGTGCACGACCTGGGAGCGCCAGCCGTCGTCGGTCCGGTACCACCGGACGAGCCGAACGCTGACAGAGCTGCGGGATGCGGTCCGCTGAGACATCGTCGTCCTCACTGGGGACCCTGCCGTCGTCGCGGCGGTGCGACGGCGGTGGGAGCACCTGTCGGGAGCCTACGCCCCCGGAGGAGGGACGCGGGTGGTGCGGAGGGAGCGCTTCGATCACGATCGGAGCGCGGAGGGGCGGCCGGCCGGTCGCCCCTCCGGTCGGTCACCGCGTCGGGTCGTCCGGCCAGAAGCAGACCATGGTCATGGTCGAGCGGTACCAGAGCGTGTTCGCGTCGACGCGGTCGACCGAGCGGTCGGGATCGTCGGGATAGAGCTCGCCCGCGGAATCGACTCCGGGCGGCAGGCACGCGCTCTCGGCGACGAAGCGGACGGGCTTCGTCGGCGCGTACCAGTCGCCGTTGCCGTTCTCGGCCTCCGGGATGAACGAGGGGATGCCGGTGTACGAGCACACCAGCGTCAGCGAGTTCCCGCTGCGGACGAAGCGGTAGCTCGTGGTGCGGAGGTTGCGGTCGGGGGCCCCGGCGAGCAGCGCACCGTAGTAGCAGGTGCCGTTCGACGAGATGTCGCTCGACGCGTGGTCGTCGAGGTTGGCGCCGGAGTTGTGGTCGGCGAGGGCGGGAGCCGCCGCGGCGCCGGCGAGGGCGACGACGGAGGCGAGGGCGAGGACGGTGGAGCGGATCGACATGACGGTCTCCTCATCGAGACGGCGTCGGCGCAGTGCGTCGGCAGTGGCGGGTCGCTCGCCGTGGCGAGCGGACGGCGGCGGCGCATCGCTCCGACGACGGGATCGTCGGGGGGCTCCTCCGCGGGCGTCCGGCGGACCGGATGGCACGACTCTAATCCGCGCGGAGCCGCGTGTCTGCCCCCGTCCCGCGTACACGCGCATCGACGGCCGGCACCCGGAGGGGTGCAGGAGGAGCGGGTCAGTGGATCAGTGGACGACGGCGCAGCTGCCGCGATCGGCGGCGCACCGCCCGCTCGCTCGGCCCGAACGTGCCCGCTTCGAGCAGGAGCCGGAGCGAGGTCGCGACCTGTCTCGCCAGCCGAGGGTCGATCGCTCCCGGAACGCGGATCGCGTCGATGAGATCGAGGGCCGTCCGCGTGGTGCGAGAGATCGCCATGCCGGAACCCTAGGGAGCGCGGAGGAGGCCCGACGCACCCCGCACGGGGGCGCGCGGCGGCACCATTGCTCACCGCCGCACGACTCCCCTCCGGCGTCGGGGTCGACTCAGTCGTGCCCGTTCGTGGTCTCGCCGCGACCAGTCGAGGACTGCAGGCGGTCGATGTGCTCGGACGCCTGCGCCTTCGTCAGATCGGCGGGCAGGGTCTCGCCCGCCTCGCGTGCGAGGGTGTCGAGGTAGCTGCGCTGCGGACCGGTCATCGGCTCGTCGCCGGTCACCCAGTCGGACGGGTCCTTGCTGGCGCTGGTGTCGCTGCCGTCGTCGGCGCGGGCGCCGAGGACGTCGCCCTCGGTCTTGATGTCGGATCCGGTGGTGTCGTTGTCGCTCATGCTGCGACGGTACGCGCGACCACCGACACCGGCGAGGGCTTGCGGAGTGGCGGTCGCCGCTCCCCTGGACGCCGCCCTTCTCCCAGGAACCGCCGCCCGGTCAGGAGCCGAGGAGGGCGTGCGCGACGGTGAAGATCACGAGGCCTGCGAGCGCGCCGACGACCGTGCCGTTGATCCGGATGAACTGCAGGTCCTTGCCCACCTGCAGCTCCAGCTTGTCGGAGGTCTCGCGGGGGTCCCAGCGCTGGATGGTGTCGCCGATGATGCTGGCGATGTCCGCGCGGTAGCGGTCGACGAGGTTCGCCGCCACCGTGCCGACCCAGGCGTCGACCGTCCCCGCGAGGCGCTCGTCGGTGGACAGCCGGCGGCCGAGATCGACGACGATCGACTCGAGGTTCGCGCGCAACGGGCTCTCGGGATCGTCCATCGCACCCAGGAGCGAGGACTTCGTCGACTCCCAGACGTCGCCCGCCAGCTCGCGCACCCGAGGGCTGTCGAAGGCCTGGTTCTTGATCTCCTCGACGCGGGCGACGAGGTCGGGGTCGGTGCCGAGGTCGACGGCCAGCGTCTCGAGGTAGCCGTCGATCGCCCGGCGCAGCGGATGACCCTGCTCCTCCCGCACCGCGTGCACGAAGACGAGGGCCTCGTGGTACAGGCGCTCGTCGATCGCCCGACTGACCCCCGACGGCAGCCACGCGGGCAGTCTGCCGCTGACCATGCGGGTGAAGCTCTGCGGATTCGCGGCGAGCCACGCCTCCGCCTGCTCGACGAGCGTGTCGACGAGGCGCCGGTGGTGACCCGCCTCGACGATGCCTCCGACGAGCTTCCCCAGGGGCGGGCCCCACTGCGGGTCGAGCAGGTGGCGGCGGGCGAGCGACTCGATGACGCCCTGCACGTGCGAGTCGTCGAGCAGCGCGATGGCCGCGCGGACGGCGGCGGCGCTCTCGTCGCCCACGCGGTGCGCGTTCACCGGCTCGGCGAGCCAGGCTCCGGCGCGCCGGGCGATGCCGAACGAGTCGAGCTTCTCGCGCACGATCGCCCCGCGCAGGAAGTTCTCCTCGACGAACTGGGCGAGGCTCGTGCCGATCTCGTCCTTCTTGGTCGCGATGATGGCGGTGTGCGGGATGGGGAGCCCGAGGGGCCGGCGGAACAGGGCCGTCACCGCGAACCAGTCGGCCAGGGCGCCGACCATGCCGCCCTCGCTCGCCGCGCGGACCCACTGCAGCCACGGGTAGCGGTCCTGCAGGGCGAACGAGATCGCGAAGACGACCGCCATAGCGATCAGCAGTCCGGTCGCGATCCGCTTCATCCGGACGAGCGCCGCGCGCTTGGCGGCGTCGTCGCGCCCCGTCGAGGTGCTCACCGTCATGAGGCGGTGGGGAACCCCTCGTGCCGGATGCCCCAGGCGACGGTCCACTCCTCGCCCGGCTCGAGCCAGCGCAGGCCCTGTCCGGAGTTGAGGGCCTCGGCCGGCGCCGTCATCGGCTCGACGGCGACGGCGGTCTTCACATCGTCGCCCTCGGGGAAGATCCGGGTGATGAACACCTGGATGTAGTTGTGCGAGGGATCGGCCCAGAGCAGCACGCGGCGGCCGTCGGGCGCGCGGAGTCCGTGCACGCTCTCGCCGTCGACGACGCTGACGTCGGCCCACGCGTCGTCCAGCTCGAGATCGCCCACGCGGCGGCCGTGGCGGAGGTCCCACTCGGTGCCCTCGACGGGGCTCTGCCCGATGGGGTTCAGACGCTCGTCGACCTCGATGTGCACGGCCGCGTCGACGGTGAGCTCGAGCTCGTCGGTGGGGACGTCGCCGATCGCCAGGAAGGGGTGCGTGCCGATCGCGACCGGCGCCTCCTCCGCTCCGACGTTGACCACGCGGTGCACGACAGTCAGGCCGTCGGCCTGCAGCTCGTAGCGCACGCTCGTCTCGAGGTGGAACGGCCAACCGCGCTGCGGGACCACCGGGGCGGCCAGCTCGACGAACGAGGGCCCCTGGTCGACGAGGCGGTAGGAGGTGGCGGTCAGGAGCCCGTGGAGGGCGTTGTGGTACTTGGGCTCGGTGATGTCGAGCTGGAGGGTCCGTCCGGCGTGGTGCCACTTCCCGTCCCGGACGCGGTTCGGCCAGGGGACCAGCACGGTCCCCGACCCGAACGGCGGGACGATCGTCTCGGGGTATCCGGCGGTGATCTCGACGCCGTCGACGGAGAGGTGGCGCAGCGCTGCGGCCACCTCCGTGACGACGGCGTGCAGGGTGCGGCCCTCGGCGGTGAGGTCGAGCGCGAACTGGCGCCCGGTCGCGGGGGCGGGAGTGAAGTCGGCCATGCCTGAATCCTACGGACTGACGTGAGGGAGGGAGCGCCCGGCGTCGCCGCCGGGTCCGCCGCAGCGCGTCACGGCCAGCCCCGCCTCCTCGAGCTCGGCGACGACGCCCGCGGGGGCGGCCGCTCCGGTGAGCAGGAGGTCGAACTCGGCGGCGCCGCCGACGCGGCCGAGGTCGATCACGCCGAGCTTGCGCGAGTCGGCCACGACGACGCGGCGGGCGGCGGCGCCCAGCATGCGTCGCTTGAGGGTCGCCTCGGGCAGGTTCACGTTCGTGATCCCGGCGTCCGGGTGCACGCCGGTGCAGCCCACGAAAGCCGTGTCGGCGCGGATCCGCTCGAGCAGCTCGGAGGCGAGGGGTTCGACGAGCGAGTGCTGCAGGGGCCGCAGGGTGCCGCCGGTGACCACGACGGTGAATCTCGGGATCGCCGGCTCCAGCGCGAGGGCGGTGGAGAGCCCGTTGGTGATGATCGTGACGTCGCGGAGCTCCTCCCGCGCCACCAGGGCGTGGGCGATGGCGAGCGGAGTCGTGCCGACGTCGAGGATCACGCTCTCGCCGGAGGAGACGGAGGCGGCGGCCTCGCGGCCGATCGCCGCCTTCTCCTCGGCGGCCGACGCGAGCCCCTCCTCGAGCGAGCGCTCGCCCGCTCGGGGAGCCGACGGGATCGCTCCGCCCCTGACCCGCTGCAGAGCGCCCTCCGCCGTCAGGAGATCGAGGTCCGAGCGCACGGTGACGACCGAGACGCCCAGGCGCTCGGCGAGATCCGCGACCGACACGAAGCCGGAGGCCTCGGCCAGGAGCCGCATGCGCACGCGGCGCTCGAGGGCGCTCCGCCCGTCCTGCTCGCCGTCCGCTCTCATCCGGCCATGGTCGCCGCCGGAGCGCCGCTTGTCAAAGGGAAAACGTGCTTTCCTTTTCGAAGGAGCGCCTCTAGTCTGGGTCCCGCCATGAACGAAGCGATCCCCCTCTCCGCCGGCGTCGTCAAGCGCCCGCACCTCCTCGCCGACGGGCGGGAGCTCCTCTACTTCGACGACGCCGACACGACGCTGCCGCCGGAGCGCGCCGCGGACGCCCGCGACCTCGATCCCCGCCCCGCGACCGCGCGCATGCGCCAGGACGTCCTCACCGGGGAGTGGGTGTCGATCGCCGCCTCCCGGCAGAACCGGGTGTTCCTGCCGCCGGCCGAGCTCGACCCGCTCGCCCCGGCCTCGCCGACCAACCCCTCCGAGGTGCCCAGCCTCTACGACGTGGCGGTCTTCGAGAACCGCTCGCCGTCCTTCGGGCCGCTGCTCGAGGACGACGACGCTCCGGCCTCGCTCGAGGATCTCCGCACCCTCGGGCTCGGCCGCACACTGACCAGCGTCGGGCGCTGCGAGGTCGTCTGCTTCAGCCCCGAGCACGAGGGGTCGTTCTCGACCCTCTCGGCCTCGCGCGCCCGCACGGTCGTCGAGGCGTGGGCCGACCGCGTCGCCGCCCTGTCCGCCCTGCCGGGCGTGCAGCAGGTCTTCCCGTTCGAGAACCGCGGCGAGGCCATCGGAGTGACGCTGCACCACCCGCACGGCCAGATCTACTCGTACCCCTACGTCACGCCCCGCACCACGCGGCTGCTGGAGTCGCTCGACTCCTACGGCCCCACTCTCTTCGCCGACATCCTCGCCTTCGAGCAGGCCGGCGAGCGCGTGCTGATCCGCGGCGAGCACTTCACCGCGTTCGTGCCGTTCGCCGCCCGCTGGCCCGTCGAGGTGCACCTCCTGCCGCACCGGCACGTCGCCGACATCAGCGAGACGACGCCCGAGGAGCGGGACGAGCTCGCGGTCGTCTACCAGCGCCTGCTCCGCGGCATAGACGCCCTGTACGACACTCCGACGCCCTACATCGCCGCCTGGCACCAGGCACCGGTGCACGAGCGCCGCGACGAGGTGCGCCTGATGCTGCAGATCACCTCCCCCCGCCGCGCCGAGACCAAGCTCAAGTACCTCGCCGGCAGCGAGGCGGCCATGGGCGCCTGGATCGGCGACATCCCGCCCGAGACGAGTGCCGCCGCCCTGCGCGCGGCCATCGAGCGCGCCGACGCCGCGACGCTGGCCGACGAGGTCGCCGCGCGGCCCGACGCCGCACTCCCCGACTCCCCCTCCGACTCCGAGGAGACCCGATGACCACCGCCTCCCCCTCGCTCGACGCCGTCGCCGAGCGCGCCGCCCGCGACTTCGAACGCGAGTACGGCCGGTCGGCCGTCGGCGTCTGGGCCGGTCCCGGCCGGGTGAACCTGATCGGCGAGCACACCGACTACAACGACGGCTTCGTGTTCCCGTTCGCGATCGACCGTGCGACCGCCATGGCCGTCGCGCCCCGCGAGGACCGTGTCCTCCGCATCGCCAGCGCCTTCTCGCCCGAGCACGTCGAGATCTCGCTCGACGACCTCGCGCCGGGAGCGATCGCGGGCTGGTCGGCGTACCCGCTCGGCGTCGTCTGGGCGCTGACGGAGTACGGCGTCGACCTCGGCGCCCGCTCGGGCTTCGACGCGTTCGTCGACTCCGATGTGCCGGTCGGCGCCGGCCTGTCGAGCTCGGCCGCGCTGATGTGCGCGATGGCCGTCGCGCTGAACGAGCTGTGGGAGCTCGGGCTCGACCGCGCGACGCTCGCGCGTGTCGGCCGCCGGGCCGAGAACGTCGCCGTGGGCGCTCCGACCGGGATCATGGACGAGTCCGCGTCGCTCTTCGGGGAGCGCGATTCGGCCGTGTTCCTCGACTGCCGGAGCCTGGACACCGAGGTGATCCCGCTCGGCTTCGAGGAGGCCGGACTCGTGCTGCTGGTCATCGACACCCGCGTCGAGCACGCGCACGCCACGGGCGGCTACGCCGAGCGGCGCGCCTCGTGCGAGCTCGGCGCCTCGACCCTCGGGGTGGAGTCGCTGCGCGAGCTCTCGGTCGACGACCTCCCGCGCGCCGAGGAGCTCCTCGACGACGTCACCTACCGCCGGGTGAAGCACGTCGTCACCGAGGACGCCCGCGTCCTCTCGACCGTGCGCACCCTCCGCGAGCAGGGGCCCCGCGCCATCGGCGAACTGCTCGACGCCGGCCACGTCTCGCTCCGCGACGACTTCGAGATCTCGGTGCCCGAGCTCGACACGGCGGTCGAGGCGTCCCGGGGCGCCGGGGCCATCGGCGCCCGAATGACCGGCGGCGGCTTCGGCGGCTCCGCGATCGCGCTGACGCCGGTCGAGAAGGAGGAGGAGGTCCGCGCCGCGGTCCTCGCCGCCTTCGCCGAGAAGGGCTTCCGCGAGCCCGAGCTCTTCCTGGTCACCGCCGCCGACGGCGCGGGTCGGGTGCGCTGACCCGCCGCACGACCACGAGGAGCCGGCACCCTCCGGACCGCGCGAGCGGCCGGACGGGTGCCGGCTCCTTCTGCAGGACGCTGCCGGTCAGGCGGGCGGGACGACCGCGCGCAGCACTCCCCCGGTGACCGTCACGAGCTCCGAGGCGCTCGTCGGGTAGACCGTGTGCGCGTGCCCCGCCGCCGCCCACACCGTGTCGAAGCCGTCGAGGGCCTCGTCGACCACGGTGCGCAGCCGGAGCGGATGACCGACCGGTGCGACGCCTCCGATGGTCTGACCCGTCGCCTCCTTGACGGCGGACGCGCTCGCCCGGCCGATCGTGCCGCCGAGCTCACCGCCCAGCCAACCGGTGTCGACGCGGTGGCCGCCGCTCGTCAGCACGAGCAGCGGCTCACCGTCGAGCAGGAACACCAGCGAGTTCGCGATCTGAGCCTGCTCGACGCCGAGCGCCGCGGCCGCGAGGGCCGCCGTCGACGCGGCCTCGTCGAGCCAGCGCACAGGGGGACGCACCCCGTGCACCGCGAGATCGGCCAGGACGCGGTCGACCGCGGGGTGACTCCGTTCGCTCATGCCGCGAGGGTAGCGCGGACTAGTCGGCCATCGTCGCGACGTCGATGACGAAGCGGTAGCGGACGTCGGAGGAGAGCACGCGCTCGTACGCCGCGTTGATCTCGGAGGCCGGGATGACCTCGACCTCGCTGGCGATGCCCTTCTCGGCGCAGAAGTCGAGCATCTCCTGGGTCTCGCGGATGCCGCCGATGCCCGAGCCCGCGAAGGAGCGGCGCGCGCCGAACAGCGTGAAGACGTGCAGCGGCAGGGCCTCCGCCGGAGCGCCGACGTTGACCATGGTGCCGTTCAGGCGCAGCATGCCGAGGTAGGCGTCGAGGTCGAGCGGCGCGCTCACCGTGTTCAGGATGATGTCGAAGGTGTTCGCGAGGGTCGAGAACGTCTCCTCGTCCTTCGTCGCGTAGTAGTGGTCGGCGCCCAGGCGCAGGCCGTCGTCCTTCTTGCCGAGGGTCTGCGAGAGCACGGTGACCTCGGCGCCCATGGCGTGCGCGAACTGCACGGCCATGTGGCCCAGACCGCCGAGTCCGACGACGGCGACCTTCTTGCCGGGGCCGGCGTTCCAGTGCGACAGCGGCGAGTAGGTGGTGATGCCGGCGCACAGCAGCGGCGCGGCGGCCTCGTAGGGGATCGACTCCGGAACGCGGAGCACGAAGTCCTCGACGACGACGACGTGGGTGGAGTAGCCGCCCTGGGTGATCGTGCCGTCGCGGTCGACCGCGGCGTAGGTGCCGACGTTGCCCTTCAGGCAGTACTGCTCCTCGCCGGCGAGGCAGTTCTCGCACTCGCGGCAGGAGTTCACCATGCAGCCGACGCCGACGCGGTCGCCGACGGAGTGCTTCGAGACCTCGGAGCCGACCTCGGCGACGACTCCGACGATCTCGTGGCCGACGGTCAGCGGGTAGGCGACCGGTCCCCACTCGCCGCGGACGGTGTGGATGTCGGAGTGGCAGATGCCGGAGTAGGCGATCTCGATGAGGACGTCGTGCGGGCCGACGTCGCGGCGCTCGACGGTGGTCGGGATCAGCGGCTCGGTGGCGGACGGGGCGGCGTAGGCGGATACGGTGCGCATGAGTTCTCCTCGTGGGGGGGGCGGGCGCACTCGCGTCCCCCACCCCCGTCGGACAGACACTCGAGTGCGCCCGGCAACGCTACTCTCGCCGTCTGGACGGGAACCGTAGGCTCGAGGGCATGCGCAGCGCGATCGACCTCAACGCGGATCTCGGCGAGGGCTTCGGCGTCTGGCGTCTGGGCGACGACGACGAGATCCTGCAGGTCGTCTCGAGCGCCAGCATCGCCTGCGGCTTCCACGCGGGTGATCCGTCGATCATGCTCGCGCGCTGCAGGACGGCGGCCGAGCGGGGAGTCGCGGTGGGCGCTCACGTGTCGTACCGGGATCTCGCGGGTTTCGGACGGCGCGAGATCCCGGTGGAGCGCGACGAGCTGCATGCCGACGTCGTCTACCAGATCGGGGCGCTGGCGGCCGTCGCGCGGGCGGCCGGCACCCGAGTCCGCTACGTGAAGCCGCACGGCGCCCTCTACAACCGGATCGTGCACGACGAGGTCCAGGCCGAGGCGGTCGCCGCCGCGGTGCGCGACGCCGCGCCGGGTCTGCCGATCCTCGGGCTCGCCTCCTCCGCGATCGAGCGGGCGGCCGCGGCCGCCGGCTCGCCCTTCGTCCGCGAGGCGTTCGTCGACCGCGGCTACCGCTCCGACGGCACTCTCGTGCCGCGCGCCGAGGCGGGTGCCCTGCTGGAGGATCCGGAGCTCATCGCCGCGCGAGCCGTGCGGATGGCGGTGGACGGCACGGTGCTCGATCGCGACGGCGACGTCCTCGCCGTCGCGGTCGATTCGCTCTGCGTGCACGGGGACTCCCCCGGCGCCCTCGCCACGGCCCGGGCGGTGCGTCGAGCGCTCGCGGAGGCGGGCGTCGCTCTGGCACCCGCGCTGCGGTGATCCAGGCGCGGCTGCTGCCCTCCGGCGACCGGGGCGTGCTCGTCGAGCTGGAGGGGCTCGACGCGGCGCTCGCGCTCGCGTCGGCCCTCGAGCGCTCCCGGCCGACCGGTGTCGTCGATCTGGTCCCTGCGGCGAGGACCGTGCTGGTGGTGCTCGACCCCGACGTCCTGACCCCCGCGGAGGCGTCCCGCTGGGTCCGCGCCACCGCCGCGGTGGCGAGCACCGACCGGGCGGCCGCCGCCGGTCGCGTGCACACCCTCGACGTCCGCTACGACGGAGCCGATCTCGAGAGCACCGCGGCGATCCTCGGATGGAGCGCGGCCGAGCTGGTGCGGCGGCACACGACGACCGCGTGGCGGGCGGCGTTCGGGGGCTTCGCGCCCGGCTTCGCCTACCTGGTCCCGCTCGGCGAGTGGCCGGACGTGCCGCGCCGGGCGGAGCCGCGGACCGGCGTGCCGACGGGGTCGGTCGCGGTGGCGGGCCGCTACTCCGGGATCTACCCCCGCTCCTCCCCCGGCGGCTGGCAGCTGCTCGGCTCCACCGCGGCCGCACTCTGGGACGTCGAGCGGGCACCGGCCGCCCTGCTCGCGCCAGGCGACGAGATCCGGTTCCGGGAGGCGCCGTGAGCCTGCACGTCCTCGATCCGGGGCCCCTGGCGCTCGTGCAGGACCGCGGTCGGCCGGGATCCGCGGCGATCGGAGTCGGCCGGTCGGGCGCCATGGACGCCGGTGCTCTGCGGCTCGGGAACCGGCTCCTGGGCAATCCCGTCGACGCCGCCGGGCTCGAGCTGCTCGGCGGCGGCTTCACGGCGAGCGCCGACCGTGACGTCTGGATCAGCCTGACCGGCGCGGACGGAGCAGCCTCGATCGACGGACGGACCGTCGACCGGGTGCTGCCGGTGCTGCTCCCGGCCGGCGGCGTGCTGCGGCTGGGTCCCCTCCGGGCGGGTGTCCGTCGCACTCTGACGGTGCGGGGCGGGATCGACGTGCCGCGGGTCCTCGGCTCCCGCTCGCGCGACACGCTCGCGGCGCTGGGGCCGGAGCCCCTCGGCGCAGGAGACGTGCTCGGGGTGGGAGCGCCGGCGGGGCCCGTCGCCGCGCTGGACTGGTGGCCGTACGACGCCCCCGGTCGGGACGCGGTGCTGGACGTGCATCCGGGACCGCGCCTGGACCGCGTCCCACCGGGGACCTGGCGCGCACTGCTCGGGACACCCTGGCGGGTGGGCTCCGCCGCCGACCGCGTCGGGCTCCGGCTGACCGGGACGCGGCTCGCGACCGCGGGCGACGGCGAGCTGCCGAGCGAGGGCATGCTGCACGGCTCGGTGCAGCTGCCGCCGTCCGGGCTGCCGGTCGTCTTCGGACCGGACCACCCGGTCACCGGCGGCTACCCCGTCGTCGCGGTCGTCGACTCCGGAGCGCTCGACCTCCTGGCGCAGCTCGCGCCGGGCGCCGCGGTGCGGTTCCGGGCCGTCGCGCCGGTCAGCGGGCGGCGCGCTCCGCGGCCGTGACCACGTTGTGGATCAGCATGGCGCGGGTCATCGGCCCGACACCGCCGGGGACCGGCGACAGCCAGCCCGCCACCTCGGCGACGCCGGGCGCGACGTCACCGGTGAGCTTCGCCCTGCCCGTCTCGGGGTTCTCGACGCGGGTGATCCCGACGTCGAGCACGGCCGCGCCGGGCTTCACCCAGTCGGCGGCGATCAGACCGGGGACGCCCACCGCGGCGACCACGATGTCGGCGCGGCGCACCTCCTCGGCGAGGTCCGTCGTGCGCGAGTGCGTGAGGGTGACCGTCGCGTCCAGGCCCTTGCGGGTGAGCAGGAGGCCCAGCGGGCGTCCCACGGTGAGTCCGCGTCCCACCACGACGACGTGCCTGCCCGACAGCGGGATGTCGTGGCGCTGCAGCATCTCGACGACACCGGCGGGTGTGCAGGGCAGCGGGCTGTCGAGCTCGCCCTCGACGCCGAGGACCAGTCGGCCGAGGTTCGTCGGGTGCAGGCCGTCGGCGTCCTTGTCCGGGTCCATGAGCTCGAGCATCGCGTTCTCGTCGATGCCCTTCGGCAGCGGCAGCTGGATGATGTAGCCGGTCACCGCGTCGGACTCGTTGAGCTGGCGGATCGCGCTGCGGATGTCCGCGGCGGAAGCAGTCGCGGGCAGGTCGACACGGATCGACTCGATCCCCACCTCCGCGCAGTCGCGGTGCTTGCCGGCGACGTAGGAGCGCGACGCGGGGTCGTCGCCGACCAGGAGCGTGCCGAGCCCGGGCACGACGCCCTTCTCGCGCAGTGCGGCCACGCGCACCGCGATCTCGGCCTTGACCGCCGCCGCCGTGGCGACTCCGTCGAGTACCTGTGCCGTCATCTCGTCACTCCTCGTGTTCGACCGGTGCGCTCGGGCACGGCCGAGGCGGGGGACGCCTCCGCCGACCGCGGCGCGGGATGAGCCCGACGGGCTCGATCGGGATCCGCGGAGCCCCGGTGCCGGGACTCCGCGGATCTCGGGCTCAGAGCCCGGGGTAGAGCGGGAAGTCGTCGGTGAGACGACCGACGCGCGCACGCAGCGCCTGCAGGTCGGCCGAGGGCTTGAGCGCCTCGGCGATCACATCGGCGACCTCGGCGAACTCGTTCTCGCCGAAGCCGCGCGTGGCGAGCGCCGGCGTGCCGATCCGCAGCCCCGAGGTGACCATGGGCGGGCGCGGGTCGAACGGCACCGCGTTGCGGTTCACCGTGATGCCGACCTCGTGGAGGCGGTCCTCGGCCTGCTGGCCGTCGAGCGGCGAGTTGCGCAGGTCCGCGAGCACGAGATGCACGTCGGTGCCGCCGGTGAGCACGTCGATGCCCTCGGCCTTGGCGTCGGGCGCGGTGAGGCGCTCGGCGAGGATCTGGGCGCCGCGGATGGTCCGCGCCTGGCGCTCGGCGAACTCCGCCTCGCCCGCGAGCTTGAAGGCCGTGGCCTTCGCCGCGATGACGTGCATGAGCGGGCCGCCCTGCTGGCCGGGGAACACGGCGGAGTTGAGCTTCTTGGCGTACTCCTGCTTGGACAGGATGAGACCCGAGCGCGGGCCGGCGAGCGTCTTGTGCACGGTGGTGGTGACGACGTCGGCGTGCGGGACGGGCGACGGGTGCAGCCCGGCGGCGACGAGGCCGGCGAAGTGCGCCATGTCGACCCAGAGCTTCGCGCCGACCTCGTCGGCGATGGCGCGGAACGCCTCGAAGTCGAGGTGGCGGGGGTAGGCCGACCAGCCGGCGATGAGCACCTGCGGGCGGACCTCGAGCGCCTTCTCGCGCACGACGTCCATGTCGATGCGGAACGACTGCGGGTCGACGCCGTAGGCGGTCGCGTTGTAGAGCTTGCCCGAGAAGTTGAGCTTCATGCCGTGCGTCAGGTGGCCGCCGTGGGCGAGCTCCAGACCGAGGATCGTGTCGCCGGGCTGGATCAGCGCGGCGAGCGCGGCCGCGTTCGCGGTGGCTCCGGAGTGGGGCTGGACGTTCGCGAACTCGGCGCCGAACAGGGCCTTGGCGCGATCGATCGCGAGCTGCTCGGCGACGTCGACGAACTCGCAGCCGCCGTAGTAGCGGCGGCCCGGGTAGCCCTCGGCGTACTTGTTGGTCAGGACCGAGCCCTGCGACTCGAGGATCGCGCGCGGCACGAAGTTCTCGCTCGCGATCATCTCGAGGTAGCCGCGCTGGCGGTCGAGCTCCTGCTGCAGGACGGCGGCGATCTCGGGATCGACGACCGAGACGGGCTGGTCGAACGACGCCGACGCTCCGGTGCTCGAGGTCTGGCTCTGGGCGGGGGGAATGGACACGGACGCTCCTTGACTGGGAAACGGAGGGTGCCCGCGCCGGCGCATCGAGGCGACTCGGCGCGTACGGGCGACCCGGACTACGGTATCCGTTCCAGCCCAGGCGTGCGGCGGGAAAAGTGTCCGGGGGTGAGCCCGGAGGAGGTGCCGCTCCCTGATGGTCACCCATCCGAACGCCAGTCGCGACGCGGCCAGTGTAGCAACGCGAGCGCCGCTCGACGGGTCGCCGAGCACCGCTCAGCTCTGCGAGAGGACGGTTCGGATCTGCGCCGTCGTGCGCCGAGCGCGCAGCGCCGCGCCCGCCAGCAGGGCGATCGCCAGCAGGAAGCACGCCGCGTAGACGACGGCCGTGCTCTCGAGCCCGAACGCGCCGTAGACGACGGAGCCGACCAGGGCTCCTCCGCCGATGCCGGCGTTGAAGGACGCCGTGTAGACCGCGGTGGCGGTGTCGCGGATCAGCGGGTCCGCCACCTGCAGGAGGCGCGTCTGGAGCAGCGAGGGCAGCACGCCGAACGCGACTCCCCAGACGACGAACGCCGGCAGGGCGACCAGGGGCCGAGCGGGGACCAGGTTCAGCACCACCGCCGAGACGAGGACGACCGTCAGCGCGACGAGAAGGGCGGCGACGGGGCGACGGGTGACCACCCGGGAACCGGCGATGACGAGTCCGACCGCGCCGGCGGCTCCGTAGACGAACAGCAGCGGCGACACCGCCCCGGTCGCCGCTCCCATCCGCTCGGTGGCGAAGGGGACGAGATAGGTCGTGAAGGCGTAGTGGCCGGTCATGGCGACGGCCACCGCCACGCAGAGCACCGCCACGGATCCGGCACCGCGGCCGGCGCGCAGGGTCGCGATCGAGCCGGTGGTCGTGTCGGGCACCGGGGTCTCGACGGACGGGAGCACCCGGAGGACCAGGAGCGTGCCGGCCGCCATCAGACCCGCCACGATCAGGAAGGAGACGCGCCATCCGACGAGCTGGCCGAGCGCGGTGCCCAGCGGGACGCCGAGCACGAAGGCGAGCGTGCCGCCGGCGAAGGTGACCGCCACCGCGCGCCCGAGGTCGCGGGGTCGGACGAGTCGGGCGGAGTAGGCGCCGACGACCGCCCAGAAGAGGCCGTGGCCCGCGCCGCCGACGATGCGCGCGGCGACCATCAGGGGGTAGGAGGGGGCGAGCGCCGTCGCGACGGTGCCGAGCGTGAGCACGACGAGAACGGCGATCAGGAGGGTCCGCCGCGGTACCCGGCGGGTGACCAGCGCGAGCGGCGTGCTCGAGAGCACGACGGTGAACGCGAAGACCGTGACGAGGAGGCCGGCCTGCGCCGGCGAGACCCCGAGCGAGCCGCCGAGCTCGGGCAGCAGGCCGGTCGGCATCATCTCGGCCGTGACCGAGAGGAAGATCACGCTCGAGAGGACGAGCAGCGGCGCCCAGGGGAAGCGGTGCGCGGGCGCGGAGGTGCGGACGGGAAGAGTGGAGGAGGTCATCGGAGGGCTCCGAGAGGCGTGTCCCCCGACACGGCGCGGCAGCCCCGCTCGAGGCGGTGGCGGCCCGCGCGGCGGGCGGAGGATCGGCTGCGCGCCGTCGTGCGCGCCCGGGGCCGCGGGGGTGCCGACGACCGCCGCCAGCCTACGGGGGCCCTGCGCACGGGTCCAGGGCGAGCGGCCGTTATCCTGAGCGGATGCAGTCCGACCCCGCAGCGCCCGCGTCCGACCGGCCCGTGCCCACCGGCACCGAGTTCACGGGGACCGGCGATCGAGGTCCTGGCAACCACTGGACCCTGACCTTCGCCTGCCCGGATCTGCCCGGCATCGTCCACGCCGTCTCGGGCGCGGTGGTGCACGCCCGCGGCAACATCACCGAGAGCCAGCAGTTCTCCAGCGCCGACACCGGTCGCTTCTTCATGCGCCTGCAGGTGGAGTCGCCCGTCACCCGCGAGGAGTTCGAGCGGGCGCTGCAGCCGATCACCGAGCACTACGGGATGACCTGGCGCCTGGACGTGGTCGGCCGGCCCCTCCGCACGCTGGTGCTCGCGTCGACGGCGGCGCACTGCGTCAACGATCTGCTGTTCCGCCAGCGCGCGGGCCAGCTCGCGGTCGACGTGCCGCTGATCCTCTCGAACCACGGCAGCCTGCGCGACCTGGCCGAGTTCTACGGGGTGCCGTTCGAGTCGCGCCCCGTCGTCTCGCCCGAGACCAAGCGCGGGTTCGAGGAGCGCGTGATCGAGGTCGTCGAGCAGCACGACATCGAGCTCGTCGTCCTCGCCCGCTACATGCAGATCCTCTCGCCCGAGCTGTGCGCGCGTCTCGCCGGCCGTGCCATCAACATCCACCACTCCTTCCTGCCCGGCTTCAAGGGCGCGAACCCCTACAAGCAGGCGCACGCCCGCGGCGTGAAGCTGATCGGCGCGACGGCCCACTTCGTCACGAGCGATCTCGACGAGGGCCCGATCATCGAGCAGAACGTGGTCCGCGTCGACCACTCCCACTCGCCGGCCCAGCTGGTCGCGATCGGTCAGGACGAGGAGAGCCGCACCCTCACGCAGGCGGTCAAGTGGTTCGCCGAGGACCGCGTGCTGCTCGACGGGGCTCGCACGATCATCTTCAAGTAGCGGCGCCGCGGATCGCCGGAGGCCTGGGGCCGTCTGGCGGCGAGCGCCAGGAGCGGAGCGGCGGCCGTGAGCACCGCGAGCTCGACGTCGGACGCTCTGCCGAGGAGCGCCGCGGTCCCGAGTGCGGCGGCCTCGAGGAGGAGCGCGCCGTAGCCCGCCGCGATCCCCCCGCCGATCACCACGGCGACGAGCACGATCGCGGCGCCGGCGTCGCGAGCGGCACCTCGGGCGCCCGTCGGCGGAGTCGCCCCCGACAGGGCGGGAGGGGCGAGGAGCGCCAGGACGAGCGCACCCGGGCCCATCCACCCGGAGCGCTCGGCGACGACGACGAGCAGGATCAGTAGGAGAAGACCGGGTCCCGGAGAAAGGGATCACCGGCCCAGGGCGATGGCGCGCAGGGCCCGCACGTGCGAGTCGAACGCCTGGGCTCCGGCACGGGTGAGCGAGACCCAGGTGATGCGGCGCGAGTCGCTGCGGGCGCTCGACGAGCTCTTGACCGTCGCCGTGAACCCCGCGTCGGCGAGCACCCTGAGGTGCTTCGAGAGCGTCGCGTCGCTCACTCCGAGCGTGTCGCGCAGGACGCCGAAGTCGAGACCGTCGCCGGCCCGCAGCAGCCCGCAGATGCGCAGGCGGAGCGGTGCGTGGATGACCTCGTCGAACCGGGCCTCAGCGGACACGGCGCATCCTCTCGCGGGCGGAGGCGGTGAAGGCGTAGGTCGCGCCCACGCCGACGGCGAAGGCCGCCGCGGTCGGCAGGGCCACCCAGCCCCGGAGGTCGAAGGAGGCGAGCCCGAGCGCGGCGCTGTAGAGCGCCAGCACCAGGACGAGTGCCGCCGCCGACAGCAGCCACGGCATCGCACCGAGGCGACCGACGCTCACCCCCGTCGCCCGCCGGTAGGCCCAGAGCAGCACGAGACCGAGGGCGAGCGCGGGGAGGATCCCGCCGGGCGCGCTCTCGTCGGCGGCGGGACGGACCACGAAGAGCGCGGCGACGAGGCCGAAGCCCGCGGAGAGCCACCACGGAGTGCTGACGCGCGTCGCGAGTGCGGCGCGATCGGAGTCGAGCTCGCGGAGGATGTCATCGTTTTCCATAGTGGAAAGTCTTGCAAAGACTTTCCGTCTCGGCAAGGGATGCTCGGAGCGCGGTCGGAGAGGACGGTTAGCATGGTCGGCGTGAATCCAGCAGAGGCGACCACCGCGGACCGCGACCCCCGGATCGGCCCGAACGCCGTCGTCCGCTTCGTCCTCGAGCTCGTCGCCCTGGTGACCTTCGGCATCTGGGGCTTCAGCAGCTTCGACATGCCGTGGAGCATCGTCGTCGGCATCGGTGCTCCGGTCCTCGCAGCCCTCGTCTGGGCGCTCTTCCTCTCGCCCCGCGCCGTCCTGGCGATCGACGTCTACGGCCGCTCGCTGATCGAGCTGCTCGTCATGGGCGCCGCGGCGCTCGCCTGGCTGGATCTCGGGCAGCCGGTCGTCGCGATCGTGTTCGGCGTGGTCGCCATCGTCTCGGGCGTCATCGCCGGGCGCCGCTCGATCTCGTAGCGCTCCTCCCCCGGCGACTCCGCGCGACCCGACGCGACGCCCGGACGACGAACGGCCGCCCCGCCGCCCCCGAGGGAGCGAGCAGGACGGCCGCGACGTCGAGCGGTTCTACTCCGCTGCGGCGCCCTCACGCTGCGCGAGTGCGCGGCGTCGGACCCCGGTGATGACCGCTCCCGCGCCGATCAGCGCCAGCGCGGCTGCTCCGAGGAGACCGGCCTCGAACCCCGTGTGGGGCAGGCTCCCGGGACCTCCGGTGCCGGGCAGGCCCGGTCCGGCGGTCGGCGAGGAGGTGGGCGCGGGCCCGGCGGTCGGCCCGGCGGTCGGAGTCGCGGTGGGCTCCGGGGT
>NZ_JAMRYM010000006.1:0-68153 GCF_023743255.1 Rathayibacter rubneri
GAGCGAGCCGCCGCTGCCTCCGCCCCCACCGCCCCGCCGGGAGCCGGTGCAGCCGGAGTGGGCCTCGCCCACCGCGGCGCCGTCTGCGGCGTCCGCCCCGCCGGCTCCGTCTGCCCTCGAGCGGATGCCGTCGGGGCTGGGCACTCCGTGGAAGGCGGCGCGCCTGCGCCGTCCGGTGCGCGTCTGGGACCTGGTGCTGACGATCGTGCTGCTGGCGGGCGAGTTCTTGCTGACCGCGCTGCTGTCGTACTTCGGGCTGTTCCTCGCGATGGCGAGCGACGCCTGCATGGGCGGCAACGACTGCGACTCCGGATTGATCGGCGGTGGAGTGCTCGTGGCTGCGGGCGGGGTCTGGATCGGGATGCTCGTCGCGCTGGTGGTCTCGATCGTGCTGCTGGCGCTGCGGAGGATCGCGTTCTGGGTGCCGATCGCCGGCACGGTGCTGTCGTTCGCCGCCACGATCATCGGGTCGTGGATGGCGATGGCCGGGACGGGGACGTGAGCGGAGCGGCGGCACCGCAGCGGCGCCCGGTGCGCGTGTGGGACCTCGTCCTCACGATCGTGCTGCTCCTGGCCGAGGTCTGCGCGACGCTGCTGCTGACCTACGTGGGCCTCTTCTCGAGCATGGCGAGCGACGGCTGCCTCGGCCGCGACGACTGCGACTTCACCCTGCTGAACTGGGGGGTCCTGATCGCGGCGGGCGGGGTCTGGATCGGGATGCTCGCCGCGCTCGTCGTGTCGATCCTGCTGCTGGTGCGGCGCCGGATCGCCTTCTGGGTGCCGATCGCCGGCACGGCGCTGTCGTTCGCCGCCACCGTGATCGGCATCTGGATGGTGACGGTCAGCACGGACTGATCGACGCTCAGTAGCTGTCCCAGCCGGGCTCCCAGTCGGGCTCCTCCGGCGGCACCCAGTCGTCCTCGGGCGGGGCGGAGGAGACGGGCGGGCCCGCGGTGCGCTCGGCGGAGCCGCCGGCGAACGCGGGGCGGGCGCCCTTGGCGGCGCCGGAGCGCGCGGTCTGGGCGCGGGCCGGACGCCGGGGGGCGGGCTCCTCCTGGTTCGCATCGGGCTCGGCGATCTCGGGCGTCTCGCCGGCGACGACGGCGAGCACCGCGGCTCCGTAGGTCACGAGCTTCTTCTGGCCGACGCCGCCGATGATGCTGAGCGCGTCGATCGTGGCGGGCTCGGCGGTGGCGATCTCGCGCAGGGTCGCGTCGTTGAAGACGATGTAGGCGGGGACCGACTGCGCGCGCGCCTGGGCGGCGCGCCACTCGCGGAGCCGCTCGAACAGCGGCTGCGCCTCGGTCGGAAGGTCGGACACGGTGGAGCGGCCGGAGCGCGACGAGCCGCTGGAGCGGGCGGGCTTCTCGGGCTCCTGGCGCAGCTCGACCGTGCGCTCGCCGCCGAGGACCGACCCGGACGCCGGGGTGATGACGAGCGTGCCGAAGCCGTCGTCGTTCACGCCGAGCAGTCCCTGCGCGAGGAGCTGGCGGGCGACTCCGCGCCACTGGGTGTCGCTCAGGTCGGCGCCGATGCCCCAGGTGGAGAGCGCGTCGTGGCCGTGCTGCGTGGTGCGCGGGGTGGTCTTGCCGCGGAGGATGTCGATGACGTGCCCGGCGCCGAACTGCTGGTTGCGCTCGCGCTTGAGCCGCACGACGGTCGAGAGGAACTTCTGCGCGGCGACCGTGCCGTCCCACGAGGCGGGCGGCTCGAGGCAGGTGTCGCAGTTGCCGCAGGCCGTGCTCTCCTGGCCGAAGTAGGCGAGCAGGTTCACCCGGCGGCACTGGACGGTCTCGGAGAGCGCCAGCATCGCGTCGAGGTGCGCGGACATCCGCCGACGGTGGGCGAGGTCGCCCGGCGACTCGTCGATCATGCGGCGCTGCTGCACGACGTCCTGCAGGCCGTAGGCGAGCCAGGCGGTGGACGGCAGGCCGTCGCGACCGGCGCGGCCCGTCTCCTGGTAGTAGCCCTCGACCGACTTGGGCAGGTCGATGTGCGCCACGAAGCGGACGTCGGGCTTGTCGATGCCCATGCCGAACGCGATGGTGGCGCAGACGATCACGCCCTCCTCGCGGAGGAAGCGCGACTGCGCGGCGGCGCGGACGCGGGCGTCGAGGCCCGCGTGGTACGCCACCGCGTCGAAGCCGGCGCCGCGCAGCGCCTCGGCCGTCGCCTCGACGCTCTTGCGCGACAGGGCGTAGACGATGCCCGCGTCGTCGGCGTGCTCGCGGCGCAGGAAGTCGATCAGCTGCTTCCGCGGCTCGACCTTGTTGACGATGCGGTACTGGATGTTGGGACGGTCGAAGCTCGAGACGAAGTGCCGGGCCGCGCCCATGTGCAGGCGGGTCGTGATCTCGCGGGGTGTCGCCTCGGTCGCGGTGGCGGTGAGCGCGATGCGCGGCACGTCGGGCCAGCGCTCGGCCAGTTCGCCGAGTGCGAGGTAGTCGGGGCGGAAGTCGTGGCCCCACTGGCTCACGCAGTGCGCCTCGTCGATCGCGAAGAGGGCGATGCGGCCGCGGGCGAGGAACTGCTTCATCCCCTCGTTGCCGAGCCGCTCGGGCGCGACGTAGAGCAGGTCGAGCTCGCCGTCGAGGTAGGCGCGCTCGACCCGCGCGCGCTCGCCCGAGTCCTGGGTGGAGTTGAGGAACTCGGCGCGGACGCCGTTGGCGCGCAGGGCGTCGACCTGGTCCTGCATGAGGGCGATGAGCGGCGAGACGACCACTCCGGTGCCCTCGCGGACGATCGAGGGGATCTGGTAGCAGAGCGACTTGCCGCCGCCGGTGGGCATCAGGACGACCGCGTCGCCGCCCTCGATGACCTGCTCGACGATCTGCTCCTGCTCGCCGCGGAAGGAGGAGTAGCCGAAGACGCGCTCGAGGATCTCCTGCGCGGGCGTCTGAGTACCGGGCTGCTCGGCGAGCGGGAGGGCGGTCGCGGTGGGCTCTGTCACCCGGGGAACTCTACCCGCCGCCTCCGACTCCGCCCCGGGCGACGGGGACGGCTGGGGACGGAGCGGGAGCACCTCGGGTGGGGAGGAGAGGTCAGAGCTCGGTGATCGTCTTCGTCTCGCCGTTCCAGAAGCGCACGGCCGAGAGGCCCACCGGGAACGGCTCGCCCAGCAGGGGCACGGCCGCACTCAGCTGCTCCGCGCGCAGGCGGCGCGAGACGCTCACGTGCGGGGTCCACGCCTCCGGGAGCGACGTGGGCACGCCGCCCGGGACCGCGGCGACGGTGCGCCGGTGCAACGCGTCGAGCGCGGGTGATCGGACGGCGCCCCAGGCGAGCACGAAGCGGCCCGCGTGCGGGAAGAGGAGGACGGCGCCGAGCTCGACGCTCGCGGGGAGCGGGCCGAGCGCACCGGGCTCCGGGCACTCGAGCTCGGGGCCGGCGACGAGGGTGATGTGCGGCCGGTTGCTCTCGGAGCGGTGCAGGGCGAGGCTCGGGACGCCGGCGGCCTCGAGCGCCTCCCACTGGCCGCGGACGCGCGCCTCGGACTCGGGGTCGAGGAGGAGTTCGACGCTGCGCATGCGTCCTATCCTCCCGCGGAGGGCGGAGGCGGGCTCGGACTGGCCGTTCCGCAGAAGTTGCGGTAGCCGCGCGCGCTCACCGCAACTTGAGGAGGACCGCGAGCCCGAGGACGGGCGACTCCGTCGAGTACGCAGAAGTTGTCGTACTCGAGCTCGAGTACGACGACTTTCGAGGAGTGGGGGCCGGGCGAGGCTCAGCCGACCGTCACCAGGGTGGCGAAGAGCTCGGGGGCGCGGCGGTCGACCAGGCGCCCGCCGAGGCGGATCCCGAGCACCGCGAACAGCCCGCCCAGCACGAGCGCGAGGGCCAGCGACACCGTTCCGAGGACCGGATCGCCGCCGACCAGGGAGATCGCGCCGACGACGATCGACGGCAGCGACAGCAGCGCGGTGGCGCCCATGCTGCCGAGCATCACGACGCTCGAGATCATGCCCGAGCCGGGCGGGGTCTTCAACGGGCTGTCACCGGGCGCCGGCACCGGGTAGACGACGAGCGCCGACGCGATGCTCGACACTCCGAAGCCGCTGAGGACCAGCGCGAGCGAGACGCCCAGGATCGCGGGGATCGCCTCCGGCTGCCCGGCGTAGAGGCAGGTGCCCACCGCGACGATCACGACGGCCGGGACGCCGACGATCGCGGCGGCGATGACGCGGCCGGCGCGGTCGGCCGCCCCCGTCACTCCGGAGCTGACGTGCGCGGCCCATGCGGTGCCGTCGAACGAGACGTCGGCGCAGAGCGTCACTCCGAAGATCAGCGCGATGAAGACCGCCGAGAAGGTGGCGAACGCGCTCCCGCCGCCGCCGAGAGCGCCGTAGAAGATCGTGAGGACGACGACCGCCGGGATCACGAGCAGGCCGCGGCTGTAGCGCGGGTCGCGCCACCAGTAGCCGAGGGCCCGCGCGGCGATCGCCCCGGTCGGGGTGCCGGGGAAACGGCCGAAGAGGCCGATGCCGGCCGATCCGGAGGCGGTGCCGGATGCGGACGCGGCGGGCTCGCGCAGGGCGCCGCGCAGCGCCCGCGACCAGGCCCGGACGACGACGGCCAGAGTGGCGACTCCGATCGCGAAGCGTGCGAGCGCGGCGAGCCACTCCCCCGCCACGATCGACCCGGGCACCGCCCAGATCGCGCCCAGCGGCGACCAGCCGAGGGCGGAGGCGACGACGGGGAGGACGTCGAGGCCCTCCTGGAGCACGCCCATCACCCCGATGAGCAGCGGTCCGAGCAGGATCATGACGACGAGGACCACTCCGCCGATCACCTCGCGGTAGCGGCGGCTCGAGCCCAGCCCGGTGGTGAGTGCGCCGATCAGGCGGGAGGCGACGACGCAGGTCGCGACGCCGATCACGGCGCAGACGAGCGCGGGGACGATGCCGATCGGCTGCCTCCACCAGGCGGCCGCGGTCGCGAGGGCGGCGAGGGAGCTGACGATGCCGGGGATGCCCGCGACGCCGGCGGCCGCGAGGCCCAGCATCAGCGTCCTCAGGGGGATCGGGAAGGTGGCGAGCGTCGAGAGGTCGAGGCTCTGATCCGAGCCCGACACGAAGATCGGGCCGAGCACCCAGCCCAGCAGAAGGACGGAGCCGCCGAGCACGATCGCGACGTTCACGAGCACGGGATCGGTGCCGCCGAGCGCGACGAGGCCGACGACGACCAGGCCGAGGACGAAGACCGCGTACAGCCCGCCGAGGATCACGCCGATCAGCTGCCAGACGTTGCGCGTGAGGGCGTTGCGCAGCAGCAGCAGGCGCAGCCTCAGGAGATGCGCAACCATGCCGGGCCCTCCTGGTGGGTGCGTCCGCCGACGAGCTCGACGAAGCGCTCCTCGAGGCTGGACCCCGCCCGCACCTCCGCGAGCGTGCCTGCGGCGAGGACGCGGCCGTCGGCGATGACGGCGACGCGGTCGCACATCCGCTCGACCAGGTCCATGGAGTGGCTCGAGACGATGACCGTGCCGCCGGAGGCGACGAAGCCGGTCAGGATGTCGCGGATGTTGGCCGCGGAGACGGGGTCGACCGACTCGAACGGCTCGTCGAGCACGAGGAGCCGCGGCGCGCGCACCAGGGCGCAGGCGAGCGCGATCTTCTTGGTCATGCCCGCGGAGTAGTCCACGACGAGGGTGCGGTCGGCCGGATCCAGGCCCAGCAGCGCCAGCAGGTCGCCGGCGCGCTCGAGCACGGTGGGGCGGTCGATGCCGCAGAGCAGGCCGTAGTAGGTGATGAGCTGGAGTCCGGTGAGCCGGTCGAACAGCTTGACGCCGTCGGCCAGGACGCCGATGAGGCGCTTGGCCTCGAGTGTGCGCGTCCAGACGTCGACCTCGTGGATCGTGACGACGCCCTCATCGGGGCGCAGCAGCGCGGTGGCCATCGAGAGCGTCGTGGTCTTGCCCGCGCCGTTCGGCCCGACGAGGCCGAAGAACGAGCCGGCGGGGACGTCGAGGTCGATGCCCTTGACCGCCTCCTTGTCGCCGAAGCGCTTGCGCAGACCGCGGAGGCGCAGGGCGATCTCGCCGGAGCGACCCGCCGCGTCCGGAGCGGCCCAGGCGGGCGCGGCGGCGGACCCGTCGGTCGCGGCGTCGCGCGCAGTGCCTGTGGTGGGGGTGACGCCGGGCGTGGCGCCGTTCGTCCCGTCCATGGGAGTCCCTTCGGTGCATGACCGCGGGCCGCGGTGGGCGGCCGCTCGCTCCACGGTAGCCAGGCCTCGCGGCGCGGGGCATCCGCCACGGGAGGGATCCGCGCCGCCTACGCTGACTCCATGCCCACGCTCCTCCTCGTCCGGCACGGGCGCACCACCGCGAACACCGCCGGGATCCTCGCCGGCCGCACCGCCGGGGTCCGGCTCGACGACGTGGGGCGCGCGCAGGCCGCGCGCGCGGCGGAGCGCCTGGCGGCGGTGCCGCTGGCCGCCCTCGTGACGAGCCCGCTCGAGCGCTGCCGGCAGACGTCGCGCGCGATCCTCGACCGGCAGGAGTCGCCTCCGGAGGCCGTCGTCGAGAAGGGCGTCACCGAGGCCGACTACGGGCAGTGGTCGGGCCGGCACCTGCGCGATCTGGCGAAGGAGCCGCTGTGGGCGACGGTGCAGAACCAGCCGTCGGCGGTGGTGTTCCCCGGCGGCGAGGGGCTCGCGGCGATGCAGGCCCGCGCCGTCGCGGCGATCCGGAGGCACGACGCGGCCGTCGCCGAGCAGCACGGCCCGGCCGCGGTGTGGGCCGCGGTCAGCCACGGCGACACGATCAAGGCGATCCTCGCCGATGCGCTCGGGATGCACCTCGACCTGTTCCAGCGGCTGTCGGTCGGACCGGCGTCGGTGTCGATCATCCGCTACGGCGCGGGACGGCCCGAGGTCGTCGCCACGAACACCGAGGCGGGGGACCTGGGCTGGCTGCGCGCGGCCCCGGCGCCCGAGGCCGATGCCGCTGTGGGCGGCGGAGCCGGTCACGAGTGAATCCGGGCGGCGGAGCCGGTCACGAGTAGGTCCACGCGAGGAGCCACCCTCCGGGACGCGGCTCGTACACTGGAGTCATGCCCATCGTCCACGCGTTCGACTGGCCCGACCGCGTCGTGGTCGGCACCGTCGGCTCGCCCGGCGCCCGCTCCTTCTACCTGCAGGCCCGCACGGGGCCCCGCGTCGTCAGCGTCGGGCTCGAGAAGCAGCAGTCGGCCCTGCTCGCCGAGAAGATCGACGAGATCCTCGATCAGCTGATGACCGCGGAGGGCAACCCCGCGAGCGTCCCCTCCGGCACCCCCGCGGAGCTCGTCGACAACGAGCCGCTCGACCAGCCGGTCGAGCCCGAGTTCCGCGTCGGCGGCCTCAGCCTCGGCTGGGATCCGACGACCGCCCAGATCGTCATCGAGGCGTACCCGCTGACCGAGGCCGAGGAGTCGGCCGAGGACGCGGAGCCCGAGGAGATGGTCGTGCTGCGGATCCCCGTCGGCACCGCGCGCGCGTTCGCCAAGCGGACCCTCGAGGTGGTCGGTGCGGGGCGTCCGCTCTGCCCGCGCTGCGGAGATCCGATGGACCCCGACGGGCACGACTGCCCGCTGGCATGAGCGAGGTCGCAGGGGAGTTCGACGACGGTCGGCTCATGAGCGGCGTCCTCGAGCTCACCGGCCGGATCACCACCGCCTCCAACGCCACGTTCCTCGCGCGGATCGGCGGCACCTCCGTCGTCTACAAGCCGGTGTCCGGCGAGAAGCCGCTCTGGGACTTCCCCGACGGCGATCTCGCGGGTCGGGAGGCGGCCGCGTACCTCGCCTCCGAGGCCCTGGGCTGGAACGTGGTGCCGCGGACGTGGCTCCGCGACGGACCGCTCGGTCCCGGGATGGTGCAGCTCTGGCAGGACATCGACCCCGAGCAGGACGCGGTGGACCTCGTGCCGTCGGCGGAGGTCGCCGAGGGCTGGCGGCACGTGCTCGACGGCAGCGACGAGGAGGACCGCGACGTCTCGCTCGTGCACGAGGACTCGGCGGCGCTGCGGCGGATGGCGGTCTTCGACGTGGTCGTCAACAACGCCGACCGCAAGGGCGGGCACGTGCTCGCCATGCCGGACGGGCACCGCTACGGCGTCGACCACGGGCTGACGTTCCACGTCGAGCACAAGCTGCGGACGGTGCTCTGGGGCTGGATCGGCGAGCCGCTGACGGCCGACGAGCTCGACGCGCTCGGGCGCCTCCGGAGCGCGATCGACGGGCCGCTCGGCGCGGCGCTGTCGGAGCTGCTGCTGGACGAGGAGATCGAGGTGCTGGGGCGCCGCTGCGACCGGCTGCGCTCGTCGGGCCGGTTCCCGGCACCGCGGGGCGGCATGCCCGCGGTGCCGTGGCCGCTGTTCTGACGCCGGCGCGGGCCTAGAAGGCCCAGCCGCGGCCGAACATCTCGTCGCCGGTCGCACGCCCTCCGTCGGAGCGGTCGCGCGAGCCGAGGTACGAGCTCACGACCGCGGCGCCCAGGTCGTCGGCCTCGGGGTTCACGACCGTGCCGCCGGCCCGCCTCGCGAGCGAGTCGAGGAACCGCGCGAGCCCGGGGTCCTCGCCCAGGCGGAAGAACGTGGTGTGCGCGCCGAGCCGGACGGAGGCGTCGAGCTCGCGCACCGAGACGGCGATGGTCACGGGATCGGGCGGGTAGTCGAAGAACACGTCGCCGGCGGGCTCGAGGTGCGCGGTCGGCTCGCCGTCGGTCACGATCAGCAGCACGGGCTGCGCCCCGGGGTGCTTGCGGAAGTGCCGGTTGGCCAGCAGCAGGGCGTGGTGCAGGTTCGTGCCCTTGTCCCACTCCGCATCGAGGCCGACGAGCTCCTCGATGCCCATCACCTCGGCCTGGCGGCCGAACGCGATCAGCTGGAGCTCGTCGCCGCGGAACCGGCTCGTGATGAGCGTGTGCAGCGCGAGAGCGGTGCGCTTCATCGGCACCCAGCGGCCGTCCATCGCCATCGAGAAGGAGGTGTCGACGAGCAGGGCGACGCAGGCCTGCGTGCGCGCCTCCGTCTCCTGCACCTCGACGTCGCCGATCTCGATGCGCACACCCGTCGCGGTGGACCGGCCCTCGCCGGCGGTCCGGGTGAGCGCGTTGGTGATCGTGCGCGGGAGGTCCCACGCCTCGGTGTCGCCGAACTCCCACGCGCGCGTCGCTCCGGAGCGCTCGCCCGCGGCGCCCGCCCGGCGCACGTCGCGCGGGCCCTGACGACCCGACATCGTCTCGGCGATGTCGCGCAGGAGGGACTTGCCGAGCTGGCGCATCGCCTTGGGGCTGAGGGCGAGAGAGCCGTCGGAGCCGCGGCGCAGGGTGCCGGAGTCGCGCAGCGCCCGCTCGAGCTGCTTCAGCGTCTGCGCGTCGACCGCCGCGTCGTCGCCGATCCGCTTCGCGAGCAGGTCGAGGTCGAGATCGTCGAGCTGCGAGCCGTTCTGCGACTGCGCGAGCTGCTCGGCGAGCGCGTCGAGGTCGGCGAGCTCCTGGAACACGCCGGTGCCGTCGCCGAGTCCGAGTCCCTGCTCGCCGTCCATCCGCTCGGAACCGCCCCAGTCCTCGCCGGGGCGCAGGCCCCGCAGGGTCTCGTCGAGCTTCCCGAGCGACTGCATGAGCTCGGGAGTGCCGAAGGCCTGCTGCGCCAGGGCGTCGAGCTCGTCGCGCTGCTCCCGGGTCATCGAGTTGCGCATCCGCTGCGCCGCAGCCGCCCGGGCGGCGAGGGCGTCGATCAGCTCGTCGACGCTCTCGGGGGCCTCGGGGAAGTACTCGCCGTGCTGCGCCATGAACGCGTCGAACTGCTCCGGGGTGTCCTCGCCGCGGGCGTGCGCCTCGAGCAGGTCGTTGAGGTCGCGGAGCATCGCGTCGATCGCGGCGCGGTCCTCGTCGCTCGCGTTCTCGAGGGCCTGCTTCATGCCGGCGAAGCGCTGCTCGAGCATCTCGGCGCCGAGGAGCTGCTTGATCCGCTCGAAGTCGGCCCGCGCCTCGGGGCTCCGCCAGGAGTAGTCGCCGAGCTCGGACACGGCGGCGGCCGCCGACGGCGGCAGGCTGTCGAGCTGGATCTCGGCGAGCGCGCGGTCGCCGTCGTCCATCTGCGTATCGCGGGCCAGCTGCTTGCGCTCGGCGAGGACCGCCCGATCGAGCAGCTCGCGGACCTCGCGGAGCGTGCCGTCGAGGTTGTGCTTCTGCGCGAGGTCGCGGCGGCGCTCGGCGACGCGGCGACCGAGATCGTCGAGGCCGAAGGTGTCCCGGCCGCCACGGCGGAGGAACTCGCGCAGCGCGCGCTCGGGCGAGGTGCCGGCCATGACGTCCTGGCCGATCGCCTCGAGGGCCTCGGCCAGGTCGACGGGCGGGGCGAGCGGATCCGGGCCGCCCCGGTACTCGGAGTAGCGCGCGTCGCGGTGCAGGCGGCGGTTGGTCCGGCGCCCCGGCTCAGCCATACACGGCCTCGCCGCCGCCGGTCTCCTTGCTGAGCCGGCGCGAGAGGTAGAGGCCCTCGAGCGCGAGCTCGACGGCTCCGGCGCGCTGGCCCTCGTTCGTCGCGCCCAGGCGCTCGGCGAGGTCCTCGTAGACGGTGGCCTCGCCCAGGATCGGCAGCCCGGCGAGGAACTCGCGCGCGGTCACCTGCTCGCCGGTGGTGATCATGGCGCCGTCCTCGACGGCGGTGACGAGCGGGCCGAGGTCGATGCCGCGCAGGTGCGCGCGCACCGTCTCGGCGGTCGCCTGGCGCAGGAGGTGCTCGAGGATCTCCTCCTCGCGCCCCTCCTCCCCCGACTCGAACTCGATCTTGCCGCCGAGCACGTCGACCGCGGTCTCGAGGTCGATCGGGCGGGCGACGGCCTCGGCCTCGCCGCGGCGGACGGCCCGGTGCAGGGCTGCGGCGGCGATGGTCTCGGCGCCGGCGATGGCGAAGCGGGCGCTCACCCCGCTGCGCTGGTCGACGGAGCTCGACTCGCGCAGAGCCCGGGTGAAGCGGGCGAGGATCTCGATGAGCGCGTCGGGCACGGCCGCGACGAGGTCCGCCTCCTGACGGATCACGGCGATCTCGTCGACGAGCTCGGTGGGGTAGTGCGTGCGGATCTCGGCGCCGAAGCGGTCCTTGAGCGGCGTGATGATGCGGCCGCGGTTGGTGTAGTCCTCGGGGTTCGCGCTGGCCACGACGAGCACGTCGAGCGGCAGGCGGAGGACGTAGCCGCGGATCTGGATGTCGCGCTCCTCCATCACGTTGAGCATCGCGACCTGGATGCGCTCGGCGAGGTCGGGCAGCTCGTTGATCGCGACGATGCCGCGGTGGCTGCGCGGGATGAGGCCGAAGTGGATGGTCTCGGGGTCGCCGAGGCTGCGGCCCTCGGCCACCTTCATGGGGTCCACGTCGCCGATCAGGTCGGCGACGCTGGTGTCGGGGGTGGCGAGCTTCTCGACGTAGCGCTCGTCCCGCGAGCGCCAGGCCACGGGCAGCTCGTCGCCGAGCTCCTCGGCGCGGCGGATGCTGACCGTCGTGATCGGCTCGTACGGGTGCTCGCCGAGCTCGGAGCCGGCGATCACCGGCGACCACTCGTCGAGCAGTCCGTTGAGCGTGCGGAGCAGCCGGGTCTTGCCCTGGCCGCGCTCGCCCAGCAGCACGATGTCGTGGCCGGCGATCACCGCGCGCTCGACCTGCGGGATCACGGTGTCGGCGAATCCGTGCAGCCCGGGCCACGGGTCGCGGCCCTCGCGCAGGGCGTCGAGCAGGTTGTCGCGGATCTCGGTGCGGAGGCTCTTCTGCACGTGCCCGGAGGCGCGGAGCTGGCCGAGGGTCTGGGTCGTCGGACGCATCACCTCGGCAACGCTACGCCCGGGTGCGGCCGCGTGGCGGAGGTCTGCGGAAGTCGGCAGGGAGCTCGCGGGGGACTCTCCTCCCGGGCGGTCGGCTCCTAGGCTCGAGGGCATGCGGACCCTCCCTGTGCGCCGGATCGAGCTGCACCGCGCCGCTCCCCCGCCCGACGGCTCCTGGCCCTTCACGATCCCCGCCGTGCGGCAGGTGCTCGACGACGGGCTCGACCTCGGCGCGATGACCGTGCTGGTGGGAGACAACGGCGCGGGCAAGTCGACGCTGGTCGAGGCGCTGGCGATCGCCTACGGACTGAACGCCGAGGGCGGGACGATCAGCGCCCGGCACACGACGCGGCCCTCGGAGTCGGTGCTCGGCGAGCACCTGCAGATCGTGCGGTCCGGCGGCGCCTCGAAGAAGGGCTTCTTCCTCCGGGCCGAGACCATGCACGGCCTCTTCACCTACCTGGAGGACCTGGGCGGCGAGAGCGTCTCGTACCACGACCGCTCCCACGGCGAGTCGTTCCTGGACGTCGTGCTGACCCGCTCACGGATCAGCGGCCTGTGGATCTTCGACGAGCCGGAGTCGGCCCTGTCGTTCTCGGGCTGCCTCGCGCTGCTCGGGCTGTTCCGGGACCTGCTCGCGAACGGGTCGCAGATCGTGCTCTCGACGCACTCGCCGATCCTCGCGGCGGCCACCGGGGCCGACCTCTACGAGATCGGCGAGTGGGGGCTGCGGAGGTGCGACTACGACGACCTCGATCTCGTGCGGAACTGGCGGGCGTTCCTCGAGGCTCCGGGGCGGTACACGCGGTTCCTCGACTGAGCCGGGGAGCACCCCTCAGACCTCGTCGAGGATCCAGTCGGCGATCTCGTCGGGCAGCCGCGGGCTCTGCCGCACCCAGGCGACATGAGGGTCGCGCAGGGGCCGCCCCTCGATGGGATGACGGCGGCGCGTGATCCGAGCACGCGGGACGGCCGCGCAGAGGTGGTCGACCGCGCGGCGGGAGGTCAAACGGTCACCGTCGATGTCGAACACGAGGACCGGGCGCTCGAGTCGGGCCAGGCTCTCGTCGTAGTCCTCGGCGGCACCCGGTGCGGCGAAGAGCCCGGTCCGGCTCTGGCGGGCGCAGTCGATCATCAGGCGCGTCGACTGGCGGTGGGCGAAGCCGAGCCTGTCGCCGGGGAAGTATCCGACGATGTGCGAGAGGAGCACGAACAACTGCGGCACGACGCGGTTGCGCGGTGCCCGCCAGCCGTCCTGCGCCCGGTGCCACGAGGACCCGGAGCCCACGAGCACGACACCGGCGAAACCGGCGTCCGCGGGAGCCTGCGCCGAGCTCGTCCGGGAGTCGGCGATGAGTCCGAGCTGTCCTCCGAGGCTGTGGCCGAGCAGCCAGATCCGCTCGGCACCCAGTTCGCGGCGCAGGTACGCCACCGACTCGGGGATGTCGCGCTCGACGATCTCGACGTAGCCGTGCGTCGTGCTGCGGCTCGCCGACGGGGTCGCCTCGCCCTCGCCCCGCAGGTCGGTCAGCACAACGGTGAAGCCGCGGGCCGAGAAGGAGTCGGCGAGCGCACGGTAGTAGCCGGAGCGGATGCCCATGGCCGGGAGGACGTACACGTGCTGCCCGGTGTCGGGACCGCTCGGCGGCACGACAGTCAGCACGATCCGGGTGCCGTCGCTGATCCGGACGGCGTGCGCGACGGCCGGATCGACCGCTCCCGCCGGGTCGACGAAGGGTGCGTCGGACGGGGGGACAGCGGCGATGCGGGGCATGGGATCCGTTCGAGGACGAGGACGGGGAGTGCGGGGCGGGGTCGCGGAAGGTCGAGGGCGACGGGATCACTGTCCCGGGTCCGGTCCCGGCGCCGCTGCCCCCACTTCATGCCGGACGCGCCCTGCCGGACGCCGGGACGGCCGGCGAGGCCGGCTCGCCCCCGGCTCAGACGCTGCCGGTGAACGCCGTGCGGCGGCCGACCAGCGTCAGGAGCAGCGCGGCGACTCCGAGGACCGCCATCAGGAGCGGGAGCACCGACGCGTCGAAGGAGCCGAGCAGAACGGCGCCCACGATCCCCGCGGCGAAGATCGCGAGATTGAACGCGACCGGGAGGAACGCGTTCGCGACGTCGGAGTCGGCTCCGCCCGCCTTCGTGAGCGCCGCCTGCAGCTGGGCGGACGCGCCGCCGAAGCCGATGCCCCAGAGCACGGCGCCGGCGACGATCGCCGCGGTCGAGTCTCCGGCGAGCAGGAGGATCACGGCGGCGACCACGAAGACGGCGACGCTGCCGTGCAGCAGCGGGCGCGAGAAGCGGTCGATCAGCACCGCGGTGAGCACGACTCCGATCACCGACGCGACGCCGTAGACGAGCAGGGTCGCATCGGCGCCGAAGCCCGATCCGGTTCCGCGGAGGTACGGGGCGATGTAGGTGTAGATCGTGTTGTGGGCGAGCATCCAGACGGCGATGACGGCGAGGACGATCGCGATGCCCGGCTTCGCGATCACCCGGCCGAGGGGAAGCCGCGAGGACGCCTCCTGACCCGGCGCATCGGGGACGACCAGCACGATGAGCACGAGCACGACGACGGCGAGCAGCGAGAGGCCGCCGAAGGACCAGCGCCAGTCGAACGCGGTGCCGAGCCACGCGCCCAGCGGAGTGCCGAGGGCGAAGCCGAGCGGGGCGCCGGTCGACACGATCGCCAGGGAGAGGCCGCCGCGGCTCTCGGGACTGATCCGGCGCCCGTACGCGGCGAGCATCCCCCAGATCACGCCGGTGAAGGCGCCGGCGACGAACCGGGACGCCAGCGAGAGGGCGACGTCGCCCGACAGCGCGGTGACGGTGTTGGCGAGAACGAGGCCGACGATCGCGGCGAGGATCAGCGGCTTCCTCCGGAACCCGCGGGTGAGGCTGATGGCGGGAACGGTGACGACGACGGTGCCGAGCGCCCAGACGCTGATGAACTGGCCGACGACGCCCTCACTGGTGCCCATCCCCTCGGCGATCACGGGCAGCAGGCCCGCGGGCATCGTCTCGGCGGCGACCAGGAGGAAGCCCATCGCGGCGAGGATCGCCAGGGCGGCCCAGGGCATGCGCTCGGTGCGGGAATCGGGCGTCCGGGTCGGGGCGGTGGCGGTCATGGCGTCCTCTCGGGGGCAGCACGAAGAGGCCCCGCGCGGGGGCGTCCAGGGGGAACGGGTGTCAGGAGGCGGTCGCGCGGGCGCGCTCGACGACGCCCTCCGTCGCGGCCCAGCTGGCCAGCAGGCGCAGTCCCTCGTCGGAGGGGCTGCCGGGGACCGCGGGGTAGACAGTGAGCGAGTGGCCGGGGTCCTCGACGAGCTCGACGGCCTGGAAGGTGAGCTCGAGGAGTCCGACGACGGGATGCCGGAACTGCTTGCGGCCGGCGTAGTGGCGGCGGACGTCGTGCGCGGCCCAGAGGGAGCGGAACTCCTCGCTCCGCATCGAGAGCTCGCCGACGAGCTCGGCGAGCTGTTTGTCGTGCGGGCTGCGTCCGGCGTCGCGACGGAGGATCGCGACGTTCACGTGCGCCGCGCGCTCCCAGTCGGGGTAGAAGTCGTGGGCGCGGGGGTCGAGGAAGATGAAGCGCGAGTGGTTCGCGGGTCGCTGCGGTCCGCGGTACATCTCGGAGTAGAGGGCGTATCCGAGCGCGTTGGCGGCCAGCATGTCCATCCGGTTGTTCGTGATGAACGCGGGGGCGCCGGTGACGGCGTCGAGCAGGTACTGCAGCTCGGGGCGGACGGTCGCCGCGACGGGGACGGCGCGCGTGCGGCGGGAGGCCGGAGCGGCGGTGCGGGCGAGGTCGTGGAGGTGATCGCGCTCGACGCGGTCGAGGACGAGCGCGCGGGCGATCGCGTCGAGGACGCTGTCGGAGACGCCCTCGAGGTTCCCGCGTTCGAGGCGGGTGTAGTAGTCGACGCTCACCCCGGCCAGGCGCGCGACCTCCTCGCGGCGCAGTCCGGGGACGCGCCGCCGCCCGCCGATCGGGTCCACGCCGGCCTGCTCGGGGCTGAGGCGCCCGCGGCGGGAGGCGAGGAACTCGCGGATCTCGGCTCGGTTGTCCATGCCGGGAACGCTACGGGGGCGAGCGGCAGGGGTGGGAGGGTCTGCTGGAACCCGTCTCGGTGGAGCCCTGGCTCCGGCGACCGGACGCGCCGTTGACTGAGGCCGTCCTCCTCCGGGACCCGCGCCGAGCACGGGAGCGCTCCGGAGGACCCCCGAGTGAAGGAGAACCATGCGCGCCACCCTGATGTACGGATCCGGCGACGTCCGCGTCGTCGAGGTCCCCGACCCCGAGATCCAGGAGCCGACCGACGCGATCCTCCGGGTCACGCACGCCTGCGTCTGCGGCTCCGATCTGCACCCCTACCACGACCTCGAGAGCGCCCCCGAGGGGCGGCGCATGGGCCACGAGGCCATCGGCGTCGTCGAGCAGGTCGGCTCCGACGTCGCCGTGCTGCAGGTCGGCGACACGGTCGTCGTGCCCTTCGCCTGGTCCGACGGCACCTGCGCGTTCTGCCGCGACGGCATCACCACCTCGTGCGTGCACGGAGGGTTCTTCGACGGCGCGGCCTCCGCGACCCAGGCCGAGAAGCTGCGGGTGCCCTTCGCCGACGCGACCGCCGTGGTGATCCCCGAGGGCACCGACGAGGCGCTCATGCCCTCGCTCCTGGCCCTCTCGGATGTCTACCTCACCGGTCACCACGCCGCTGTGCGCGGCGGGGTCCGCTCAGGGCTGACGGTCACGGTCATCGGAGACGGCGCGGTCGGGCTCTCGGCCGTGCTCGCATCGCAGCGCCTCGGCGCCGAGACGATCATCCTGATGGGCCGCCACACCGCCCGCACCGACCTCGGCCGCACGTTCGGAGCGACGCACGTCGTGGCCGCGCGCGGCGAGGAGGGCGTGGCGGAGGTGCTGGCGATCACGGGCGGCGAGGGTTCGCACGTGGTCCTCGAGGCCGTCGGACACCTGCCCGCCTACGAGCAGGCGTACGGCGTGGTCCGCCCCGGCGGCACGATCTCGAGGGTCGGAGTGCCGCAGTACGAGGACGCCCCGGTCGGCTTCGCCTCGCTCTTCGGCAAGAACGCGACGCTCACCGGAGGCCCGGCGACGGTGCGCGCGTACCTCGAGGCCGCGCTCCCCCAGGTGCTCGACGGCTCGATCGAGCCCGGTCGGGTGTTCGATCGGGAGCTGCCGCTGTCGGACATCGCCGAGGCGTACAGGCTGATGGACTCGCGCGAGGCGCTGAAGGTGCTGATCCGAACGTGATCCGGAGCTGAGCCATCGGTGATCCGCCGGGCGGGGCGGGAGCGCTGGGAGGACGACTCGCCGTGCACTTGCCGAAGCGGTCGCAGCGGAGTAGGTTCCTTGATGATCAAGCTACATCGCACGACTCGACGTCCTCCCCCTCGTCTGCTCCCGCTCCCTCAGCGCATCCGAAGCGCCTGCTGAAGCGAGACGACCGGCCCGAAACCGGTGGGACGATCTCGCGCACTCGCCCCCTCCTCGATCCGTCCACCCTGGAATCGGTCGGATCCTCCTACCCCGAAAAGAGATGCAGCCATGCCCGAGAACGCTGCCACCGAGACCCTGACCATCCTGCGCGACCTCCTCGGCGCGCTCGAGACGCCCGGCGCCCTGAACCCGGCGTTCGCCGCGCACCTGGGCGCGCAGGTGCGCACCGCCCTCGGCGATGCCGGCCACGCCGTGCTGATCGCGCGGGCCGCCTAGGTCCGAGCATTCCCGCGGGGCGCTGAGAACGCGGTCCGCGCCCCACCCTGTGGGAAGTCGGTCAGAACGGGGGCGGGTCGTCGAAGCGGGGACCCCTCTCGCTTCCGACCGTCCGACGTGGTGCGACGAGCGCCGGCGCGCGCGTACTGACCCGACGGCCGGTGGGAGTGGTCCAGTCGGCGGTGCCGTCGGGATGCAGGACGTAGGTCCAGCGGTCGCCGTGTCGGACATGGTGATGGCTCGTGCAGAGCGACGCCAGGTTGTCCAGTGCGGTCTCGCCTCCGTGGCGCCACTCGATCGTGTGGTCGGCCTCGGCGGTGGTGGCGGAGCGGGTGCAGCCGGGGAACCGGCACGTCCGGTCGCGCAGCTGGAGCGCCAGTCTCATCCGCGGCGGAGGCACCCTGCGGGTCCGACCGACCGAGACGACCGCACCCGACTCCGGGTCCGTCAGGACGCGCGTCAGGGAGGCGCCCTCGACGATCAGCTCACGGGCGAGCCCGGCGGGGACGAGGCCGTAGCCGTCGAGCACCGCCGGAGCGTCGTCGTGCCCGATCGCGGTGCTCGCGGCGAGCGTGAGTCGCACCTCCGCTCGCACTCCCGGCACGAACGTCGGAGTGACGGCGTCGCCGGCGTTTCCGACGGTGCGGTCGATGCCGTCGTCGACCCCGTCGGACGCGGAGCACGGTGGTGAGGGGGGCGGCGTACCGGTGACGTCCCCGTCGCACAGCAGATCGGCGCAGGCGTCGGCGCGGAGCTGCGCGAGCGTCCGCTGGTCGCCGGAGCCGGGACCCGCCCCCTCGGCGGCCCCGTCACGGAGGGATCGGGCGATGCGGTCGAGCCGGTGGTACGCGCCGAGTGCGGTGGTCGCCGGGAGCAGAGCGCAGAGGGTGGCCATGCCGTCGATCTCGGGGCTGACCCAGACGCCGCGATCCTCGCGGGCGCGGGCGTGCCGCTGGGCGAGCGGCTGCTCGTGCAGCTCGTCCCGCAGTCGGGCCACGACCCGCCTCAGCTGCGTCGGAGTCGTCGACGGGGCGGCCTCGGCCGCCCGCTCGTCGAACGACGCTCGGGACTCGGCGGGCAGGGTGCTCGCCGTCGCGCAGATCACCTCGCCCGACTCCCAGAGGATCCGGGCCTCCGCGAGCGCGGCGCGGGTGCGCGGGAGATGCTCGATGAGCAGCTGCGCGTGCTCGAGCATCCGGGTGGCGGCCCGCTCCGAGACGCCGAGGGCGACCGCGATCTCGGCGCGGACCGACCGCTCCACGAGGTCGCCCGCCTCACTGCGGGAGAGTCCTCCCCCGCGCGCGAACGACTCCGGCACCGCGAGCGCCGCTCGGTGGGCGGCGTGCAGCGCCGTGGCCCTCGCGAGGAGGATCGGGGCCGTGGAGCGGGCCAGACGTGCGGCGAGATCGGAGAGGGCGCGGACCGTGGCGGGCGCGACCGCCTCGGTGGGCGAGGGGGGAGGTGATGTCATGCGAGCAGTACAGCGGAGACCACTGACATTCGCTCATGTTCGAGGGATCGAGGCAGATCGCGGTCGGTGGAGGTGGGTGCGACGGTGCCGGCGTCGGCTCCGTCAGGGACGCGGGCGTGCGACGTCGGGAGTCCTCGGGTCTCGATACGCCCCTACGGGGCTACTCGACCAGCAGTAAGGCTCGACACGCCCCTGCGGGGCTACTCGACCGGCAAGGAGAGGCGGAGGGCGAGGAAGCACCGGGAGCGGCGGGTCTCGATACGCCCCTGCGGGGCTACTCGACCAGCAGGAACAGGCGGGGCCGCCCGACCAGCAGGAACAGGCGGGGCCGCCCGGCCGGGCGACCCCACAGGTGCGCTACTTGATCGAGCCGCGCATCACTCCGCTGACCACCCAGCGCTGGGCGAACAGGTAGACGATCAGCAGCGGCGCCATCGCCATGAGGTACGACGCGAAGGCGACCGTGTAGTTCGTGTTGAACTGCCCCTGGAACACGTACTCGGCGAGCGGGAGCGTGCGGGCGGCGGGGTCCGAGAGCACGACGAGCGGCAGGATGAAGTCGTTCCACGCCCAGACGCAGGTCAGGATGCCGACCGTCGCGTTCATCGGTCCGAGCAGCGGGAAGATCACCTGCCAGTAGGTGCGCCAGGTCGACGCTCCGTCGGTGCGCGCCGCCTCCTCGAGCTCGATCGGGATCGAGCGGATGAAGGCCGTGTAGATGAACGTGTTGATCGACAGGCCGAAGACCGCGTAGAGCAGGATCAGGCCGACCTGGTTGTCCAGGCCCAGCAGAGCCGTCTCCTTCACGACCGGCAGCATGATGATCGGGAACGGCACGAAGACCGCGGCGAGCAGGTAGAAGTAGACGCCCTTGAAGAACGGCTTGTCGAGGTTGCGGGCGACGGCGTAGGCGACCATCGAGTTCGAGAAGAGCGTCAGGACGACGGCTCCGACCGTGATCAGCGCCGTGTTCACGAACGCCTGCGGGAACCGGGTCGCGGTCCACGCCTCGGCGAAGTTGCCCCACGAGATCGAGGTGGGCAGCTCGAATCCGGTGCCGCCGAGCTGGTCCGGCGTCTTCAGCGCCGTCACGACGGCGAAGTAGAGCGGCAGGAGGATCGTGAGCGAGCAGACGGCGATCAGAGCGGTCGCCCACCAGTTGATCCGGTAGGTGTCGCGGGAGGGACGGCGCGTCCGCCGATCATCGTCCCGGCCGAGAGCGATGGCGGTGGTGGGAGTGACGGTGGCGGTCATCAGAACGACGCCTCTCTGCGGCTGAGGACCCGGAACTGGATCAGCGAGACCACGATGATGATGAGGAAGTAGAGGACGGCGTTGGCCGTCTGGTAGGCGTACTCGCCGCCCTGGAAGCCGCCGCGGTAGATGAGCAGCGTGATCGACTCCGTCGACGTGCCCGGTCCGCCGTTGGTCAGCGCCACGATGTGGTCGAAGACCTGCAGGAAGTTCTTCATCGAGATGACCATGTTGATGGTGAAGAACGAGGCGATCAGCGGGAACGTGATCGACGTGAACTGGCGCCAGGTCGACGCTCCGTCGAGCGAGGTCGCCTCGTACAGCTCCCCCGGGATCGTCTGCAGACCGGCGAGGTAGATGATGATCGAGAAGGCCGAGGCCTGCCAGACCGCCAGGACCACGATCGCGACCCACGCCCAGTCGGGGTTCGCGAGGATGTTCTCCCCGATGACGGGGATGCCTCCGAGGATCTGCGGCAGCGAGTTCGCGAAGAGGTACTGGAACACGTACCCGATGACCAGCGTCGAGAGCACGTACGGGATGAAGTAGATGCCCCGGAACGCGGTCTGGAACTTGATCTTCGCGTTCAGCGCGATCGCGATGGCCAGCGAGATCACGTTGACGAGGATCGTCGCCACGATCGCGAAGCCGAAGGTGAAGCCGTAGGCCTTCCAGACGCGGTCGTCCTGGAGGAGGGCGACGTAGTTGGAGAAGCCGATCAGGTCCCACGCGCCGTAGCCGGCGTAGTTCGTGAAGCTGAAGAAGATGCCGGTGAGCACCGGCACGGTGTGCAGCACGAAGAAGAGGAGGACCGCGGGGATCGTCATCCAGTAGAAGGTCTTCGAGGTGCGGCCGATCGTGCGCTTGCGCGGCGAGCGGGGCGGAGTGGTCGCGAGCGTCTGCGCGGGCGCCGTGGTGGTCGTGGTCATGGGCCGGTCACTTCCTGGTCGTGCGTGCCGCGACTTTGCGCCACTCACTGTCGAGGGTCCGGAGCGCCGCGTCGGCGTCCCCGTCGGCGAGGAACGCCTGGAGGGTGGGGTTGAGCGGGATGCTCGCGGGGATCTGGTGGTCGACGAAGCCGATCAGGCGTCCCTCGGCGAAGTAGGGCTGCAGCTCGGCGAGGGTCGGGTCGGCGTTGGGCGCGGCGTCGACGAGCGGCGAGTACGCGGCCTGGCTCGCGACGTACGGCTCGACGACCGCGGGGGTGAGCAGGAAGTCGACGAAGCGGCGCGCCGCCTCGAGCTTGGGGGTGCCGCGTCCGATCGCGATCGCGACGTCGACCCCGGAGGTCACGCGGGTCTGGGTGGGATCGTCGAGCACCGGGTAGGGGAAGACGCCGAGGTCGATGTCGGGGTTGTTCGTGCGGACCGGGTTGATCGCCCAGATGCCCTGCGCGTACATGGCGGCCTCGCCTGCGGCGAAGGCCTGGTTGCCGTCGTCGTAGCCGCGGCCGAAGGCACCCTCCTGGGTGTACGAGAAGAGGGTGCCGAGGCGCTCCATCGTGCTCGCGTAGTCCTTCGAGAACGAGACGGGAGAGTCGGGGCCGAGGCTCGCCCCCTCCTCCCGCAGCGCCTCGAAGAAGCCCTCGGGCTGGAGCTGCCCGCCGATGGCGTTGAAAGCGGGGGCGCCGGTCCAGTTGTCGAGGAGGGCGCCGTAGAACGGAGTGACCCCCGCGGCGACCAGCGCGTCGCAGACCGCGACCAGCTCGCTCCAGGTCGTCGGCACCTCGAGGCCGTTCTCGGCGAAGATCGTGCGGTTGTAGAGGATTCCGTCGGCGTTGTTCGCGAACGCGAGGGCGTTGATCTCGTCGCCCTCGAAGCTGCCGAGATCGGCGAGGATCTCGAGCGCCGCGGGGTTCACCCGGTCGACGAGCTCGTCGCCCGTGAAGTCGTGGAAGACGCCGGCCTTCGCGAGGTCCGCGTAGTAGCCGCTGCCGTTCAGGGTCAGCACGTCGGGGACCTTGTCCTTGACGAGGAGCGTGCGGATCGCGGTGTCCGGGTCGGGCACGTTGTTGGCGATCACGCGGATGTCGGGGTTCGCCGCCTCGAAGTCGCGGATGATGCGCGCGAAGTCCTCGACCGCCTCGGCCTTGAACTGGAAGAAGTCGAGGGTGGTGACTCCGCTCGAAGCGCCCGGCGAGGCGCAGGAGGCGAGGGCGGCCGCGGAGGCGGCGGCCAGGGGGACGGTGAGGAGGGTCCTGCGCGAGAGGTGTCGTCTCGCGAGGTCTGATCGGGGGGACATCGGCGTCTCCTTGCGGTGGAAGGGGTGTGGTGAGGGAGGGGTGGTGGGGGATCTCGAGACGCCCGCTGCGCGGGCTGCTGGATCAGCGGAGGCGGGTCAGACCGCGGTGAGCACGAGCACCACGAGCTGCTCCGGATCGAGGACGGGCGCCTGGACGCCGACCGTCGCGAGGACGCGGCCGCTGAGCACGGTCGCCCGACCGGCCCAGCCGAGCTCGGACTGCCCGGGTCCACCCAGCGGCGCACTGACCGGCGCGAGGGCCACCGAGTACGACCGCTCCGGGTCCAGACCAGGGAACGTCAGAGGTCCGGGCGGGTAGCTCTCGCTCGTGCGGAGGCGGGCGTAGACGAACAGGGCCCGGGCCCCGTCCGCCGCGACCACTCCCGAGAGCGAGGCGGAGTCGTCGGCGAGATCGGTCCGCACCGCGACGCCCGAGTGCAGCAGCGCGCGGTGCTCGCGGTGGAACGCGACCCAGCGGGCGAGCTCCTCCTCGACCTCCGGAGCGAGGTCGGACACGTCCCACTCGATGCCGAAGTGGCCGGTGAGCGCGGTGCCGGCGCGGAAGGACAGCGAGTGGGTGCGCGACGTCGAGTGCGACCGCGGCCCGCCCACGTGCTGGCCCATCAGCTCCGGCGGCACCACCAGCTGCGTGTAGGGCTGGATCGTCGCGCGCTCGAGCGGGTCGATGCAGTCGCTCGTCCAGATGCGGTCGGTGCGTGCGAGGATCCCGAGGTCGACCCGGGCCCCTCCGGAGGCGCAGGCCTCGATCTCGAGCCCGGGGTGGCGGGCGCGCAGCTCGTCGAGCAGGCGGTAGAGGGCGAGCACGTTCTCGTGCACGGCCGCGCGACCGGTGGCGGGCGAGACGGCCTCGAGCAGGTCGCGGTTGTGGTCCCACTTGAGGTACGCGATCGGGTACTCGACCAGCAGCGCGTCGAGAGCCGCGAGGACGTGGTCGTAGGCCCCCTGCTGCGAGAGGTCGAGGACCTGCTGCTGCCGGCCGGGGAGGGGGAGGTGGTCGGCGGGGCCGAGGATCCACTCCGGGTGCGCGCGGGCGAGATCGGAGTCGGGGCTGATCATCTCGGGCTCGACCCAGAGTCCGAACTGCATGCCCCGCGAGGTGACGGCGTCGATGATCGGAGTGAGCCCGTCGGGCCAGACGGAGCGGTCGACGCTCCAGTCGCCGAGCCCCGAGGTGTCGTCGCGGCGGCCGAGGAACCAGCCGTCGTCGAGCACGAACCGCTCGACGCCCAGGCGCGACGCCCGCTCGGCGAGGGCGGTGAGGCGCTCGAGGTCGTGGTCGAAGTAGACGGCCTCCCAGGTGTTGAGGGTCACCGGGCGCGGCGTCGACGGGTGCTGCGGGCGCGCCCGGACCGAGGCGTGGAAGCGGGCCTGCAGCTGGGACAGTCCGTCGCCCCAGGAGCCGGAGGCGATCGGCGTCTCGTAGCTCTCGCCCTGCGCCAGCTCGATCTCGGCGGGACGCAGCAGCTCACCGGCCGCGAGGAGCGAGACGCCCTCGGGGGTGCGCTCGGCGCGGATCGAGGTGTTGCCGCTCCAGCCCAGGTGCAGGCCGTGGACGAGGCCGCGCTCCCAGCCGAAGCCGGGGGTGCCGACGGCGAGCAGGAGGGTGGAGTCGGCGCCCGGGCGTCCTCGACGGCTGGAGCGCACGTGCTCGCCGATCGTCAGCTCGTGGCGCTGCGGGTGGCGCTCGCGGAGGTGGTGGCCGGTGGTGCCGAGGATCTCGCGGGCGGTGGCCGGCAGGGGGAAGCCGAGCTCGAGGCGCTCGAGGCGGAAGGGCCGCTCGTCGAGGTTCTCGACGCGGGCGCGCTGGGTGAGGAGTCCGGCGGAGTCGACCTCGACGTCGATCGTGACGCGGAGGCGGGCGCCGGCCGCGATCAGCCGGAGCGCGGATCCGAGGACCTCGACGCTCTCGACGGCGAAGCGCTCGCTCGCCGGCGCGCGGCCGTGGGTGCCCTCGAGGGTGGGAGCGTGCTGCCAGCCGTCGACCTCGACGGCCACGAGCCCGAACGGAGCGAAGGCGTCGAGCCCGCCCGAGACGCGCTGCGGAACGGCGGCGTCGGCGAGGGCGGATAGTTCAGCGGCGGAAAGATCACCGAGGTCGGCGCCCCAGTGCGTGATCGAGGGGAAGGTGTCGTTCCGGGCGTCGAGGACGACGCTCGTCCCTCCGTTGCGGAGGTGGAGGACCGCGCGATCCGCGGTGGGGCGGGTGGCGGGACTGCTCGTCTCTGCTGTGCTGCGCTGCATGCGTTCTTTCTACGGCAGAACTAATAGGGGTGTCAAGAGGCTCGACCGAGCTCGCTCCTGGTCGACGACGGGTAGATTGCTACCGGAGTGGAAAGAAGAGGCAGCATGGCCATCACCGACACCATCGCCCCCGAGGACACCGCGGGGACCTCCGCGGAGCTGCTCGCCCGCGAGGTCCTCATCCACGGTCCCATCTCCCGCAGCGAGCTCGGCCGGCGCCTCCGCCTCTCCCCCGCCAGCCTCACCCGGCTCGCGCGCCCCTTCATCGAGGGCGGGCTCTTCGTCGAGGGGCCCGAGCAGAGCACCGGAGTGGGACGCCCGGCCCGCCCGCTCGACATCCGCCCCGACTCCCTCCGCTTCGTCGGCGTCAAGGTGACGGGCACGCAGGTGCTCGCGGTGCGCACCGATCTGCGCGCCCGGACCGAGGTCGAGCTCGTCCGCGACCTCGCGGGCACCTCGCCCGCCGAGGTCGTCGCGGCGATCGTCGGAGTGGTCGAGGACCTCGGCGGGGCCGCCGCCTTCGCCGGTCTCGGAGTCACGATCGGCGGCAGCGTCGACGCGGCCGGCCGCGTGAGCCGCGCGCCGTTCCTCGGCTGGCGCGACGTCGATCTCGCGGGGCCGCTCTCGGAGGCGCTCGCCCTGCCGGTCGCACTCGAGAACGACGTGGTCGCGCTGACTGCGGCGGAGCACTGGTTCGGCCAGGGCCGCGGCGTGTCCCACTTCGCCGTGCTGACGGTGGGCGCGGGAGTGGGCTACGGACTGGTCGTGCACGACCGCGTGGTCGCGCCTCCCGCGGCGGGCCTCGGACTCGGCGGGCACTTCCCGCTCGACTCCGGCGGACCGGTCTGCGAGGCGGGGCATCGGGGCTGCTCCACCGCGATGCTCACGCTGCCGTCGCTGTCGCGGCAGCTCCTGGTGGCGACGGGACGCGCGCTGACGCTGGGCGAGGGGCTCTCGCTCGCGCGGTCGGGCGACCCGGGCGCCGCTCGGATCCTCGGGGACGCCGCCCGCGCGCTCGGCACGATGATCTCGGCGATCGCGAACCTGGCGATGGTCGACACGGTGATCCTGGCCGGCGAGGGAGTGGCGCTCTACTCGGAGCAGTCGGAGCTGGTCGACGCGACCATCGCGGCGACACGGGATCCAGATGCGGCCCCTCCGGCGCTGCTGGTCGACGACGGCGGGCTCATCGAGTGGGCGCGCGGAGCGGCGGCGACGGCGATCCAGCGGCTGCTTCCGCGGATCGCGGGGTCGCCCTCCGCGGCCGCGGAGTAGCGCGGGCGCGTTGCTCGCCCGCGTCTGCGTCTGCCGCGCAGCCGCCCCATCCTCGCTGGTCGAGCAGCCGCGCAGCCGACCCACCCGCTGCTCGAGCAGCCGCGCAGCCGCGCCACCCTCGCTGGTCCAGGAGCCGCGCAGCCGCGCCACCCTCGCTGGTCCAGGAGCCGCGCAGCGCCCACCCTTGCTGGTCGAGTAGCCGCGCAGCGGCGTATCGAGACCCCGCCACCAGGAGGGTGGATCTCGATACGCCCGCTCCGCGGGCTACTCGATCAACAGGGACGCGCCCGCGCCGCGGGTGGTCGATCAGCAGGGATGCGCCCGCTCCCCTGGCTACTCGATCAGCAGGGACGTGTTCATCCGCAGGCTGCGCGGTCGGCAGGGCGGCTCAGCCCTGGGCCGCGACGAGCTCGCGGAGGGCCTGCACGACGAGGGCGTGGTCGTCGAGGGAGGCGAGGCCCGAGACGGTCGCGGCAGCGACCACTCCGACCCCGCGCACGCGGACCGGCACCGAGCCGCCGGTGACGGCGTACTCGGGGCCGAGCCAGCCGCGGTCGGTCGGATCGGTGCCCGCTGCGACGAAGCGGGCGTCGGCGAGCGCGCTGCTCGTCTCCAGGCGGAGGACCACGGCGGACTTCCGGGCGATCCACGACTCCTGATCGGGCGTGCTCCCCGGCAGCGCGGCACGGAAGAGGATCAGGCCGGGGCGGCGGATGTCGACCGAGACGGCCGCTCGGGCCTCGCGCGCCAGCTCCGCGATGCGGCAGCCCAGCTCCCACGCGGTGGTGTGGTCGAAGGAGTCGAGCACGAGCTCGCGCTCCTGCTGCTCGAGTTCGGCGACGAGGGCGGTCGCGGCTCGGACCTGGTCGAGGGTGTCGTCGGTGGTGGTGCTGTCGATGCCGGTGCTGTCGGTCACGGTGTCCTTCCGGAGTGGTCCCCCGACGAAGCCGACCACCTCGGGGGGCTCCGGCGGCGGCGGCGCGCCGACGGAGGGGTCAGCGGCCCTCGTACTCGGCGTCGGTGACGTGCTCGGCCCAGAGGGTGCTCGCAGCGGGATCGTCCGCGCTCTCGAAGAGGGCGAGGTGCTCCATGAAGACACCGGGGGCGCTCGCGTGCCAGTGCTCCTCGCCGGGCGGCGTGTAGAGGGTCTGGCCCGCGTGGACCTCGAGGACCGTGCCGTCGCGGCTGCCGAAGCGGGCGACTCCGCTGGTCACGTGCAGGTACTGGCCGCGCGCGTGCGCGTGCCAGGCGGTGCGGGCGCCGGGGGCGAAGCGAACCCGGGCGAGAGTGGCGCGCTGATCGGCGTCGTGCGGGACCGCGATGAGGTCGAGCCAGACGTCGCCGGCGAACTGCTCGGGCGGGTTCTTGACGGTGGGAGCGGCGGGTTCGATGTTCACGAGGTCCTCTCGGCGGTGCAGAAGTGGCAGCGGTGGCAGCGATGGGAGCGATGGGAGCGGTGGCCGGTCACTCGGGGCTCCTCGGAGTGGTGGGCGGGGAGAGCCGCGCGGCCGGCGCGTCGCGGGTGGCGCCGGACGGCGCATCCCGCTGCCGCGTCGCCCACCACGAGGCGAGCAGGCTCAGCGCGTCGGCGCTCGGCGAGCCCGGCTCGGCGCTGTAGATCAGGAAGCTCAGCCCGGGCTCGCCCATCGGCTCGAACGCCTCGTAACCGAGATGCAGATCGCCGACGACCGGGTGGTGGAAGAACTTGGCGCCGCTGGCGTGGTGACGCACGTCGTGCGCGCCCCAACGCCGGCGGAAGTCGTCGCTCCGGGTCGAGAGCTCGCCGACGAGGGCCTGCAGCCCGGCGTCGTCGGGCGTGCGGCCCGCCTCTGTCCGCAGGATGCCGACGCTGATGTCGGCGGCGGCCGCCCAGTCGGGATGGAAGCGCTCGGAGAGGTCGCGGCGGAGGAAGGTGAAGCGGGCGAGGTTGACCGGGCGCTCCGGTCGCTCGTACTCGTCGGCGTAGAGGGCGCGGAACAGCTCGTTCTCGGCGAGGACGTCGAGCCGGCCGTTGCGGACGAAGGCGGGTGCCGAGGCGATCGACTCGACCGCCTGGCGGAGCGACGGGCGCACCTCGACGGCGCGGCGCGGGCGGCGGCGCACGGGCGAGGTTCCGGAGGCGCGGGCGAGATCGAAGAGGTGCGCGCGCTCGGCCTCGTCGAGCCTCAGCGCCGCGGCGAGCGCCTCGAGCACCGACTCGGACGCACCGCGGAGATCGCCGCGCTCGAGCCGGGAGTAGTACTCGATGCTCACGCCGGCCAGCTGGGCGACCTCGCTGCGGCGCAGGCCCGGCACGCGCCGGACACCGCCCGCGGGCAGGCCGACCAGGTCGGGCGAGAGTCGGGCGCGGCGGGAGACCAGGAAGTCCTTCACCTCGGGATCGTGGGGCATGGCTTCACGCTACGTCGAGGCTCCGATCGGCGGGGTGCCCTGGCGGAGCACCTCGGGACAGAACCTCCCTGGATCGTCCTGGGGAGGAGTTGTCTGGACCCGCGCGCTCCCGTCCCCGCGCCGCGAGAGGATCGCTCCATGCCCCGCACATCCGGCCGCACCGACGGCACCACCCCGCAGCCGCCCACCGGCATGACCCGGGGCCTCACGCTCCTCTTCGCGATCGCCGGCGGCGCCGCGGTCGGGAACCTGTACTGGGCGCAGCCGCTGCTGGGCCTCATCGGCGGGAGCTTCGGAGTCTCGCCGGGGGCCGCGGGACTGCTCGTGACGGTCACGCAGATCGGCTACGCCGCCGGGGTGTTCCTCCTGGTCCCGCTCGGCGACACGCTCGACCGGCGGCGGCTGATCCCCGCCCTGATGACCCTGGCAGCGGTGTTCCTGGCCGCCACGGCGCTGGCACCGGCGTTCCCGGTGCTGCTCGCGAGTCTCGCGCTGATCGGGGTGACGACCGTGGCCGGCCAGCTGCTCACTCCGCTGGCCGGCGACCTCGCCACCGACGAGCAGCGCGGACGGGTGCTCGGCACGGTCGCCTCCGGTCTGCTGCTGGGCCTGCTGATCTCGCGCGCGATCAGCGGGATCCTGGCCGATCTGCTCGGCTGGCGTGCGGTGTTCGGCATCGCCGCCGGGCTGATCCTGGTGCTCGCTCTCGTGATGGCCCGTCGTCTGCCGCACCTGCCTCCGCGCGCCCGGGTGCGGTACGGGAGCCTGCTCGCGTCGGTGCTGCGGACGGTCGGGAGCAGCCGCGCGGTGCGCGTGACGGTCCTGATCGGCGCCTCGGCGATGTGCGCGTTCACCCTGTTCTGGACCGGGCTCACCTTCCTGCTCGGCGCCGAGCCGTACTCCTACTCCGCCACCGCGATCGGGCTCGTGAGCCTCGTCGGCATCGCGGGTGCGGTCTCGGCGCAGCGGGTCGGGCGCCTCTACGACCGCGGGCTGTCACTGCCCGCGATGGGCGTCGGACTCGCGGTGGCGCTGCTCGGGCTCGTGATCGCGGGGATCGGCTCGGGCTCGATCGTGGTGGTGCTGATCGCGGTCGCCGTCTTCTCGATCGGGCTGCAGGGTGTGCAGGTACTCGCGCAGACGCGCATGCTGTCGATCGATCCGGGGGCCCGGAGCCGGCTGAACACGGTGTACATCGTGGGGAACTTCGCGGGCGGGGCGATCGGGTCGGCGCTCGCGGGCGTGCTGTGGCAGGCGGGCGGCTGGACGGCGCTGATGCTGGTGGCCGCGACGGTGCTGGGCTTCGGGTTGACGGTGTGGGCGGTGCAGCGGACGCGGGCGCTGGCGGGCTGAGCGCGGCGCGGGACGGAGCGGGCGTCCCGGCATCGCGAGTCGACTCGCAACGGGGCTCGAACCGAGAAACGCAGCCCGATCCGCGACCACTCGACGACCTGCACAGTCGCGAGTCGACTCGAAACGGGCCCCGACCGAGCAACCCACCCCGATCCGCGACCACTCGACGACCCCACGGCCGCGAGTCGACTCGGAACGGACCCTGACCGAGCAACCCACCCCGCTCCGCGACGACTCGAGGCCCGGGACCGCGCGCCGCGCGTCAGCGGCGGTCGAGTCGCGGCGCGTCGGCCAGCAGCCGCCGCGTGTACTCCGACGCCGGCGCCGTCAGCACCGACGCCGCCGGCCCCGACTCCACCACCCGCCCCTCGCGCATCACCGCGATGCGATCGCTCATGTGCGCGATCACCCCGAGATCGTGGGAGATGATCAGCAGCGCCAGGCCGTGCCTCCGCTGCAGGTCGTCGAGCAGATCGAGGATCTGCGCCTGCACCGAGACGTCCAGCGCCGACACCGGCTCGTCGCAGATCAGCACGTCGGGCCGGGTCGCCAGGGCGCGCGCGATCGACACCCGCTGGCGCTGGCCGCCCGACAGGGTCCGCGGCGAGCGCTGTGCGAGCGACGGAGCCAGGCCCACGCGGCCCAGCAGCTCGCCGACGTCCCCCGCCCCCGCGTCGCGCAGCAGGCGGCCGACGCTCCAGCGCGGGTCGAACGACGAGAGGCTGTCCTGGTAGACGGCTCCGATGCGCGGTCGCAGCGGGCGCCGGTCGCGTTCGCGCGCCGCCGACCACGGCCGGCCGAGGAACTCGACGCTCCCCTCCTGGGGTTGCCGCAGGGCCAGCAGGAGGCGCGCCACCGTGCTCTTGCCCGATCCGGATTCGCCGACCATCCCCAGGGTCTCGCCGCGCCGCAGCTCCAGGCCGACGTCGTCGACGGCGACCCGGGTCCCTCCGTCCGGGCGCGCGAAGCTCGTGCGCAGGCGCTCGGCGCGCAGCACCACGTCGCCCGGGGCCGGCGGAGCGACGACCTCGGCGCTCGAGGACGACAGCCGTGTGCCGCGCGGGCGCCCTGTCGGCACGGCGGCGACGAGGGTGCGGGCCTCACGGCTAAACGGAGCGCCCAGCACCTGCGCGGCGGGACCCTCCTCGACCACGCGGCCGTCGGCCAGCACGAGGATGCGATCGGCGAGCCCGGCGACGACCGCGAGGTCGTGCGAGACCAGCAGCAGCGCCCGTCCGCGCGCCTTCTGCTCGGCGAACAGCTCGAGCACGCGGGCCTGCACGGTCACGTCGAGCGCGGTCGTGGGCTCGTCGGCGACGAGCAGCGGAGGATCCAGGGCGATCGCCGAGGCCAGCAGCGCCCGCTGCCGGAGCCCGCCCGAGAGCTCGCCCGAGCGGTCGCGCATCCGCTCCGCCGCGTCGGGCATGCCGACGCTCGTCAGGGCCTCGGCCGCGCGGCGCGCACGCTCGGCCGCGGGCAGGCGTCCGTGCAGGCGCCAGGCGTCGCCGATCTCGCGTCCGATCGGCCGCAGCGGGTCGAGCGAGAGCAGGGCGTCCTGGGGCACGAAGCCGACGCCGGCCCCCCGGAGCCGCCGCAGCGTCCGCTCGCCCGCGCCGACGACCTCCGCGTCGCCCACGCGCACACTGCCCGAGACCGCGCCTCCGCTCAGCCCCAGCAACGCTCGCGCGGTGACGCTCTTGCCCGAGCCCGACTCCCCCACGATCGCGACGCACTCGCCCGGCTCGACGCGGAACGACACCCCGTGCACCACCTCGACGCCGTCGAACGCGACGCGCAGGCCGTCGACGACGGCGGCGCTCATCGCGCTCCCCTCAGCCGACCGCCGAGCACGGTGGTGGCGATCGTGGTCAGCACGATGACGAGTCCCGGGAACACCGTCAGCCACCACGCGCTCGCGAGGTAGGTGCGGCCCGCCGAGAGCATCGCGCCCCACTCCGGTGCGGGCGGCTCGGCCCCGAGTCCCAGGTAGCTGAGCGCCGACGCCCACACGATCGCCTGCCCCACGCCGAGCGTGGCGAGCACCGCGAGGGGCGCGAAGGTGTTGGGCAGCACGTGCCGCAGCAGGATGCGCGCGGGGCCGTGGCCGAGGACCCGCGCGGCCTCGACGTAGCCGGAGTCGCGGATGCCGAGCAGCTGCGTGCGCAGGATGCGGGCGTAGCCGGGTGCGGTGGACAGGCCGACCGCGATCGTGGCGGGGACCACTCCGGGGCCCGTCACCACGATCACCAGGAGCGCCAGGAGCAGCGCCGGGAACGCGAACAGCACCTCCAGGACGCGCCCGATCACCCCGTCGACGAACCGGCCGCCGAACGCGGCGATCACGCCGAGGACCGCGCCGAGGGCGAGGCCGATGGCGGTCGCGCTGACGCCGATCAGGAGGGACGCGCCCGCGCCGGCGATCACGCGGCTGAGCACGTCGCGACCGGACTCGTCGGTGCCGAGCGGATGCGTCGCGGACGGCGGCGAGAAGGCGTCGGCGGGAGCGATCGCGAGGGGGTCGAACGGGGCGAGGAGGCCGGGCGCGACCGCGGCGAGCAGCAGCACGGCGACGAAGGCGAGCGAGACGATCTCGCCGGGGCGCAGGCGCGCACCGCGACTGCGCACGGGTGCCGCGGAGGTGCGCAGCTCGAGCTCGCTCATGCGGCCGCCTCCTCGACGGGGCGAGCCCGGACGACCCGGGCGGGAGCGAGCCGGGGATCGACGAGGCGCGCCACGAGGTCGGTGGCGAACGTCACGAGGATGTAGGCGAGCGCGGTGACCAGGACGACGCCCGTGACCACGGGCACGTCGCGGACGGTCACCGCCGAGAGCAGCGTCCGCCCGAGCCCGGGCCGCGCGAAGATCGTCTCGACGACCACCGCGCCGCCGATGAGGTAGCCGAACGCCCAGCCCGAGAGCGCGATGCCGGGCAGCACCGCGTGGCGCAGGGCGTGGCGGAGGCGGAGTCCGAGCCCGCTCTCTCCGCGCGCGCGGGCCGCGAGGACGAACGGCGACTCCAGCGCGTCGAGGAGCGAGCGGCGCATCACCTGGCCGAGGAAGCCGGCGAGCGGGATCGCGAGGGTGAGCGCGGGCAGGACGAGGCCGTTCGGCGATCCGGTGCTCACCGGCGGCAGCCAGCGCAGGGTCGTGGCGAACACCGCGATGAGCACCGTGGCGAGCCAGAAGTGCGGGAGGGCGGCCGCGGTCAGCTCGAGACCCGCGCCGAGGGCGGCGGCGAGCCGTCCGCCGCGGGTGGACCACAGTGCGGTGCCGAGGGCCAGGATCCACGCCAGCGCGAGCGCGAGGACGGCCAGCAGCAGCGTGCCCGGCAGCTGCTGCCCGAGCAGCTCGACCACCGGGACGCGGAGGGAGTAGGACGTGCCGAGGTCGCCCTGCGCGAGTCGGCCCAGCTGGGTCAGGTACTGCAGGAGGAGCGGCTGGTCGAGTCCGTACTCCTCGCGAACCGCGGCGAGCGCCTCGGCCGAGGCCTGCGAGCCGGGTCCGCCGAGGATCGCCTGAGCCGGGTCGCCGGGGATCAGGCGGATGAGGAAGAAGACGGCGGTCGCGACGGCCCAGAGCACGACGACCGCGCCGCCGAGGCGGAGGAGGACGCGGCGGATCATGCGAGGTGCTCCTTCCGAGGGGGTCACGGGACCAGGATGCCTCGTGCTGACCGGACACGGAGCGCACCCTGCTGATCGAGTAGTCGGCGCAGCCGACGTATCGAGATCCGCGATCACCCGGCGTCCGGGAGGACGTGGATCTCGATACGCCCCTGCGGGGCTACTCGATCAGCAGGGTGTCAGACCCAGGCGTCCGCGAACCACGGCGTCGAGACCGTGGCGAGCGCCTCCACGCCCTGCACGGCGGACCGGTGCAGGTAGTGGTTCTGCTGGTCGTACAGCGGCAGGATCCAGTAGCCCGAGAGGACGATCTCCTGCGCCTGGCGGTACAGCTCGGCGCGCTCGTCCGCGTCCGTCGTCGCGCTGGCCTGCTCGAGCAGCGCGTCGAGCGCCGGGTCGGCGATCTGCGCGTGGTTGGCGAAGTAGCCGCTGGGCGCGGGGGTGATCCCCGAGGACGAGTACAGGATGCGCAGCACATCGGGTCCGACCTTCGTGTACGGCGCGCTGACCAGCTCGTACTCGTTCGCCGCGAGGGCCGCGTACCAGCTCGAGAGGTCCAGCAGGCTGATCCGCACGTCGAAGCCGGCGGTCTTCGCCGAGGCCTGGATCTGCTCGAACAGCGACTGCTCGGCCGGGATCGACTGGTTGGTGCTGACCGGGAAGCGCAGCGTGAGCGGCTTCCCGTCCTTCTCGCGGATGCCGTCGCCGTCCGAGTCGGTCCAGCCGGCGGTCTCGAGGAGCTCCTCGGCTGCGGCGACCTCGTCGTCCGATCCGGCGTCCTCGAAGAGCGAGGGGTCGGAGTAGGCGGTCGCCTCGCTGCTCGACAGCGGCGAGTAGGAGCGCTCGGCGGTGCCGAAGAAGAGGGAGTCGATGGCGTCGTTCACGCCGACGGCGCGGATGAAGGCCTCGCGCACGCCCTCGTCGTCGAAGGGCGACTGGCCGCCGTTCAGCTCGATGCGGTTGACCGAGCCGGGGCGCGGGGCGTCGAGCTCGACGAGGTCGGACGCGTCGGTGGCGGCCTGCAGCGTGTCGGGCTGCGCGTTGTCGATGACGTCCACCTCGCCCGCCTGGAGCGCCGCGTAGCGGGTGGCCGAGTCGGGCAGGAAGCGCCACTCGATGCTCGAGAGGTACGCGGGACCCTCGTGACCGTCGCCGGTGGGGCCGGTCGAGGCGTCGTAGGCGTCGTTGCGGGTGAGGGTCACGTGGTCCTGCTTGACCCACTCCGTCACCGTGAACGGGCCGGTGCCGACGGGCGCCTCGCAGTTGGCGGCCTCGCCGCGGGCGATGCCGGTCGGCGACTGGATCGCGGTCCAGGGCTGCGCGAGCGACTCGAGCAGCGCACTGTCGGGGGCGCTCAGGGTGAAGCGCGCGACGGTCGGCGAGACCGCGGTGACCGACTCGACCTTCGCGACGGCGAGGTAGCCGGTGGAGGACTTGGTGGCCGGGTCCTGCAGGTGCGCGATGTTCGCGGCGACGGCCTCGGCGTCCAGAGGCGTGCCGTCGGTGAACTCGACGCCCTCGCGCAGGGTGAAGTCGTAGCTGAGCGCGTCGTCGGACACGGTCCACGACTCCGCGAGCCACGGCGTGATCGTGCCGTCGGCATCGCGGGACACGAGCGACTCGAGGACCTGCGTCGCGAGGAGCGCCTGCGGGTAGTTGCCGCCGACGTGCGGGTCGAGGCAGGTGGGCTCCGCGTCGCCGGACGCGTAGGTGAGCACGCCGTCGGCGACCGGAGTCGCGGAGTCGCCTCCCGCGTCGGACTCGGCGGTGCAGCCGCTGAGCAGGAGGGCGCCCGCGGCGAGCGCGGCGGGGAGGAGGAGGGAGCGGCGCATGACGTCTTTCGTGGAGGGTCGGAGTGCCGTGTTTCTTGGACGCGGACCAGGAAACGCTAGCAGGAGGGGAGGGGGCGTGGGACGGGTCGCGCGGATCCACGCGCGCGAGATTAGCCTCGGAGCGTGTTCCTCAGTGCGCCCCAGGGCTTCCGCGATCGCTCCGCCGTCGATGCGCGTCGACTGATGCTGGAGGACGAGCCCTCGGTGCAGCCCCTGCGCGTGTACCGCGAGGAACTCCTCGCCCGGCGGACGCGGAGGAGTCCCGGAGCGGTCGTCCCCGACTTCGACCCCGCGGAGGCCGGGATCCGCGCCCGCGCCCTCCTCGTACTCGAGGCCCCCGGCCCCATGGCGGCCGGTCTCGCCGGGTCGGGCTTCGTGTCGGTCGACAACGACGATCAGACCGCCGCCACCACCTGGTCGCTGCGCGACGAGGTCGGTCTGCACGAGCGCACGCTGGTCTGGAACATCGTGCCCTGGCACCTCGGCGACGGCGCTCCCGACGCGGACGAGCTGCGGCAGGGCGCGATGGAGCTGCGCCGCCTGCTGACGCTGCTCCCCGATCTGCACGTCGTCGTCACCGCCGGCACCGCGCCGACGAAGGGCTGGGCGGCGAACATCGCTCCGTACGTGAGCGGCGGGCCGACCGTCATCGGCTCCTGGAGCCCCGGGCAGCGCGCGATGAGCCAGCCCCGCAAGCGCGACGAGCTCAAGCGGGCCTTCGAGCGGGCGGCGCAGCTGGTCGGCTGACCCGCGCGCAACGGCTCGGAGATCCGTCTCCGCGTTCACTCCGGCGTCGACGGCCGGCCCTCCCGCCTGGCGGCACCGAGCCCTAGGGTCGGAGGCGAGGGGGCATCGCGCCCCCGCCAGGGGGAACTCCATGCCACTGCTCTCGCGCGCCGCCGTCCGGCGCACACTCGCTCTCGCCGCCGCCGTCCTGGTCGCGGGCTCCGCGCTCGCCACGCCGGCGTACGCCGATGCCCCGGAGGGGACCGCCACGATCACGGGCCGGGTCCTGTTCGAGGGAGCGCCGGACGCGCCTCCGGCCGCCGGAACCGGGGTGCTCCTGCTCCCCGCGACGACCAGCGAGGTGGAGCCCGTCGTCCCGTCGGCCACGGCCGCGGACGGCTCCTTCGCCGCGAGCGTCGTGCCCGGCGTCGAGTACACGGTCCTCGCCACCGTCGAGGACGGCCTGCACGTTCTCCGCAGTCTCGGCGCGACCGGCCGCTTCGAGCGCGGCACGGTCTTCTCGGCCGACGCCGGAGAGACGCTGGCGCTGCCCGAGTACGTGATCCCGCTCGGAGCGACGATCAGCGGCCGCGTCACGACCGACGACGGCCTTCCCGTCCCGGTGTCCGCCTACCAGGGCCCCCTCGTCGGCTACACCGACACCGTGACCGACGCGAACGGCGACTACACCGTGCGCGGTCTCGACCCCGACCTCGGCGCCGTCACCGTCGCCTTCGGCTCGGACGGCGACGGCGGCGCCCAGGAGTGGTGGCGCGACAGCCCGACCCAGGACGGTGCCGAGACCATCGTCCTCACGAGCCTCGACGAGGCCGTGACGGGGATCGACGCCGATCTGCGCACGCGGACGAACCCGCTCGACACGGTCCCCTGCGTCGACGTCTCGACGCTGACGGTCTCGAAGGCGACGTCGGCCGTCCGCGCCCACCTCCGGAGCCACCACGACCTCGGTGCGCTGAAGGCGCTGACCCGCGCCGACGTGCTCCAGTACCTGGCCCGCTGCGCCTGACCTGCGACCGACCCGCTCCGGCCCGGCACCCGACCGGGGCGGGGGCGCGCGGTCGGCCTTCGTTCGAAGGGAGCCGCGTCAGCCGGCGGTCGACGCGCGCACGACCAGCTCGGGCTGGAAGAGCACCTGCCGCGGCTCGGGCTCGAGCAGCAGCTCGACCGCCGTCGCGCCGATGAGCGCGCTCGGCTGGCGGATGCTCGACAGCGGCACCACGGTGGCCGTCGCGAAGGCGATGTCGTCGTAGCCGATCAGCGCGATGTCCTCGGGGACGCGCACGTCTCCCAGCAGCATCAGGGCCTGCAGGACCCCGACAGCGAGCAGGTCGTTGGCGCAGAACACGGCGTCGGGGCGGTCAGAGGCGTCGCGGGCGGCGAGAGCGCGCCCCGCCTCGCGGCCGGCGAGCACCGACAGCGACTCCGTGGCGATCTCCTCCAGCACGGCGCCCTCGACCTCCCGCACCGCCGCGCGGGCCCCGGCGAGGCGGTCAGCGACCTGGCGGATCGACTCCGGGCCGCCGATGACCGCGAGACGGCGGCGGCCGAGACCCAGGAGGTGCTCCACGGCGAGGCGCCCGCCGGCCACGTCGTCGACGGCGACCGACGAGAGCGCGGAGTCGTGCGACTCCCGGTCGACGAGGACGCACGGGATGCCGTGCGAGCGGAGCCGGTCGAGCCGGGACGACTCCTCCCCCAGCGGCGAGATGAGGACACCGCTCACCCGCTGCTCTTCGAAGAGGTCGAGGTAGGCGGCCTCGCGGCCGGGGTCGTCGTCGGTGTTGCCGAGCAGGACGGCGAGGCCGGACTCGGCGGCGCGCGCCTCGGCTCCGCGGGCGAGGTCCGAGAAGAAGGGGTTGCCCGCGTCGAGCACGATGAGGCCGATGCTGCGGCTGCGGCCGGCGCGGAGCTGGCGCGCGGCGTCGTTGCGGACGAAGCCCAGCTCGGCGATCGCCTCCTGCACCCGGCGGACCGACTCTGCACCGACCTTCTCGGGGCGGTTCAGCACGTTCGAGACGGTGCCGACGGAGACGCCGGCTCGGGCGGCGACGTCGCGGACGCTCACGGACGGCACGGCGCCTCCTCGGGGTCGGGCCGCGGCGGGCGGCGGTCCCGGAAGTATGGCATCGGGCCGGGCGCGAGCTGCGGACGACTGGGGCGCTCGGCTCCGCGATGCCGTCTTTGACACGCTCCCGGGCCCCGCGATACGCTCGCCGAGCACCGTCGTGAAACGATTCACGAGTACCACGCACCCTCCATCCGAAGGAGCCGCTCGATGTCGAGTGACACCCCCCTCACCCGGGTCTGCTTCCAGCTCCAGGTGAAGCCCGACCGCCTCGAGGAGTACAAGGAGCGCCACGCGGCCGTCTGGCCCGACATGCTCCGCGCCCTCAAGGACACCGGCTGGAACAACTACTCCCTCTTCGTCCGCGAGGACGGACTGCTCATCGGCTACGTCGAGACCCCCTCGATCGTCGACGCGCAGGCCGCCATGGCGCGGACCGAGGTCAACGCCCGCTGGCAGGCCGAGATGGGCGAGTTCTTCGTCGACCTCGACGGCGCTCCGGACGAGGGCTTCCTCCCCCTGACCGAGGTCTTCCACCTGGAGGACCAGCTCGCGGCGCTCGACGCCGCTCCCACTCCCGCCACCACCGCAGAAGGACACGCCTCGTGACCGAACTCTCCCCCGACGTCCTCAGCCAGCTCGAGCAGCAGGCGATCGAACTGCCCTCGTGGGCGTTCGGCAACGCCGGCACCCGCTTCAAGGTCTTCACGACTCCGGGCACGCCCCGCACGATCGAGGAGAAGATCTCGGACGCGGCGACCGTGAACGAGCTCACCGGCCTCGCTCCGACCGTCGCGCTGCACATCCCGTGGGACAAGGTCGACGACTACTCGGCGCTCGGCGACTACGCCGCGTCGAAGGGCGTGGCTCTGGGGACCATCAACTCGAACACGTTCCAGGACGACGAGTACAAGTTCGGCTCGCTCACGCACTCCGACCCGGTGATCCGCCAGAAGGCGATCGACCACCACCTCGCCTGCATCGACATCATGGACGCGACCGGCTCGCGCGACCTCAAGATCTGGCTCGCCGACGGCTCCAACTACCCCGGCCAGCAGGACATCCGCGGCCGCCAGGACCGCCTCGCCGACTCCCTCGCGACCATCTACGAGCGCCTGGGCGCCGAGCAGCGGATGGTGCTCGAGTACAAGTTCTTCGAGCCCGCGTTCTACCACATGGATGTGCCGGACTGGGGCACCTCCTACGCCCACGTGGCCGCGCTGGGCGACCGCGCCCTGGTGTGCCTCGACACCGGCCACCACGCGCCGGGCACCAACATCGAGTTCATCGTCGCCCAGCTGCTGCGCCTCGGGAAGCTCGGCTCGTTCGACTTCAACTCGCGCTTCTACGCCGACGACGACCTGATCGTCGGCGCGGCCGACCCGTTCCAGCTGTTCCGGATCCTCTACGAGGTCGTCCGCGGAGGCGGCTACGGCCCCGACTCGCCGGTCGCCTTCATGCTCGACCAGTGCCACAACGTCGAGGACAAGATCCCCGGCCAGATCCGCTCGGTGCTCAACGTGCAGGAGATGACGGCGCGCGCGCTGCTCGTCGACCGCGCGGAGCTCGAGAAGGCTCAGCTCGCGGGCGACGTGCTCGGCGCGAACGGGATCCTGATGGACGCGTTCTACTCGGACGTCCGCCCCGCGCTCGCCGCCTGGCGCGAGACCCGCGGCCTGCCGGCCGACCCGATGACGGCCTACGCCGACTCCGGCCGCGCGCAGCAGCTCGCCGAGGAGCGCGTCGGCGGCACCCAGTCGAGCTGGGGCGCGTGACGCGTCGGCTGCTCGCCTCGCTGATCGAGCAGCCGCGCGACGCGCCTCTCCTTGCTGAGGGTGCAGTCCGCGCAACGGACCCCTTGCTGATCGAGTAGCCCGCGCAGCGGGCGTATCGAGATCCACCCCTCCCGGAGACGGCGGGTCTCGATACGCCGCTGCGCGGGTACTCGACCAGCAGGGCCGGCCTCCGGGCTGCTCGACCGGCAGGCCAAGCGCTCCGGGGCTGCTCGACCGGCAGAGAAGGGCCGGGTCAGCGGCCGAGGGTCGACGCGCGGGCCATCAGCTCCGGGGCGAAGACGCGGCGGCGGTCGGCGCCGTCCGACGGCGCGCCGATCACGTCCTGCAGCAGGTCGACGGCGGAGGCGCCGAACGACTCCTGCGGCGCGCGGACGGAGCTGAGCGGAACGAGGGACGCCTCGGCGTACTCGATGTCGTCGTAGCCGATCAGGGCGATGTCCTCGGGCACGCGGATGCCGCGGCTGACCAGGACCTGCTCGAGGCCGATCGCCAGCAGGTCGTTGACCGCGAAGACCGCGTCGGGGCGGGAGGCGGGATCGCGCGCCGCGATCGCCTCGCCGACCTCGTGGCCCTCCGCGATGACGCGGTGCTCGACGTCGATCATCTCGAGGGTCGCCCCCGGCACCTCGGCCACGGCGCGACTGGCGCCCGAGAGCCGCTCGCCCACCTGCTGGATCGACAGCGGTCCGCCCACGAACGCGAGTCGGCGGCGACCGAGCTCGAGCAGGTGCTGGGCGGCGAGGCGGCCGCCCGCGACGTCGTCGAGCGAGACCGAGGGCTGCACGTCGGAGCCGGCGCGGCGGCCGACCAGCACGGTCGGGGTGCCACGCGAGCGGACCGACGCGAGCCGGTCCTCGATGGCGCCGTGCGAGGCGACGAGCATGCCGCGGACGCCGTGCTCCTCGAAGAGCTCGAGGTAGGCGTCCTCGCGGGTGCGCTCACCGCCGGAGTTCGCGAGGAACAGCGACAGGCCGAGCTCGGCGGCGCGGCGCTCCGCCCCCTCGGCGATCATCGCGAAGAACGGGTTCGAGACGTCCGGAGCGATGTAGGCGATGGTCGAGCTCTGCCCGAGGCGGAGCTGGCGCCCGGCGTTGTTGCGGACGAATCCGAGCGACTCGATGGCCGCCTGGATCCGCTGCGCCTTCTCCTCCGACACCCGCGCGGGGTGGTTCAGGAAGTGCGAGACGGTGCCCATCGAGACGCCTGCGGCGGCGGCGACGTCGCGGATGCCGACCTTCGCCATCGCTGCCTCCCGGGTGTCGTGGTCGTGCCGGCGACGCGCCGGACGGGTCTCGATGCTCTCACGCGCGGCCGGATCACTCCGGCAGCAGCGGCTCCGGCAGGGCGACGCCGTGCGCCTCGAGGGCCTCGGAGACGACCTTCACCGCGTTCAGCGCGCGCGGGAACCCGACGTACTGCACCGTGTGGATGACCGCCTCGACGACCTCCTCCGCGGTGGCGCCGGTGTTGATCGCCGCACGGGTGTGCCCGCGCAGCTGCGCGTCGACGCCGCCGAGCGCGGTCAGCACCCCGAGCGTGATCAGCTCGCGCTCGCGCAGGGTCAGGCCGGGACGCGAGTTGACGTCGCCGAAGTTGAACTCGAGGCCGTAGCGGGCGAGGTCCTGGGCGCGGCCGCTCTGCAGCGCGATCAGGCCGTCGGCCTTCCCCTCGCCGTAGACGGCGTCGAAGGCGGCCTTGCCGCGCGCGAGGCGCTCGGGGTCGGGAGTGGTCACGTCGTTCCTCCTGGGATCGGGGCGTCAGATCGAGTGCCCGCCGTCCAGCGGCAGGATCACCCCGGTGATGTTGACGGCGGCGGGCGAGGCGAGGAACACGATGGTCTGCGCCAGGTGCTCCGGCTCGCCGAGCAGTCGCGACGGGATCTGCGCGAGCAGCGCCTCGCGTCGCTCCGGGGTGTCGTTGTCGCGGCCGGGGGTGCGCTGGGCGCCGGGCGCGAGCGCGTTGACCGTGACTCCCTGATCGGCGACCTCGATCGCGAGCGCCTTGGTCAGCCCGACCACGCCGGCCTTCGCGGCCGCGTAGGCGGTCGCGCCGCGCACGAGACGGCCACCGGCGACGGCGGCCACCGAGGCGATGTTCACGATCCGGCCCGAGCGCTGCTCGAGCATCGCGGGCAGCACCGCGCGGGTGACGGCGAAGACGGTGTCGAGATTGCGCTCGATCTGCGTGCGCCAGGTCTGCTCGGTCATCTCGTGGAAGAAGGAGACGGCACCGCCTCCCGCGCCGTTGACCAGGACGTCGATCGCGCCGTCCTCCTCGATGACCGCCCCGAGGGCCGTCTGCACCGCGTCGAAGTCGGTGAGGTCGACGGCGACGGCTCTCGCCGCGCGGCCCTGCTCGCGGACGCTGCGGGCCACCTCCTCGGCTCCCGCGCCGTCGAGATCGACGACGACGACGTCGGCTCCGGCGCGGGCGAGCTCCCGGCAGATGATCCGGCCGAGCGCCCCTGCGCCTCCGGTGACCAGTGCTCGTCGACCCGTCAGTTCCATGCGCGTGCTCTCCGATCTCGGCCTCGCCGCACCAGCGGCGGGCGCGGGCTGCTCCGCCCGTCCATCGACCCCATGGTGCGGGATTCTTTGAAACGTGTCAATCCGGAGCGGCCAGCACGCCCGCCCTGCGCGCGCTCCGCTCCCGCACTGCGCAGGTAATCGCTCCGCACTCGTTCTTGACACCGTCGATCAGCGTGGCTAGCCTCGCAAATTGTAACGTTTCAAACGTTCCCGCACCTTTCAAGGAGGAAATGTGTCCCGCACTTCACGCCCCCAGGAACGTGGCTCCCGCCGCGTCGTCCACGGTCTGATCGCCGGAACGGGAGCCGCCGTGCTGCTGCTCACCGGCTGCGCGTCCGGAGACGGCGAGGGCTCGTCCGAGTCCGCCGACGCCGGCTCCTTCTCGGTCCTCACTCCGGCCGAGAACGCGATCATCCGCGACGAGCTGACCACTCTCTCCGAGGGCGCCTGCGCCACCGAGAACGAGGCCATGCCGCTGGAGGACCAGACGGTCGCCCAGGCCGACGTCGTCCAGAAGATCACCCTGCTCGCCAGCCAGGACGCGCTGCCGACCGCCTTCGTCGCCGGCACCGCGCAGGTCCGCCCGGACGGCGACCTCGGCAAGAACGACCTCATCGTCGACTACGAGGAGAAGCTCACCGAGCTCGGAGTCTGGGACGACGTGCTCCCCGCCGCCAAGTCCACGATCACCTCGGTCTACGGCGGCATGGTCTCGCTCCCGTTCCAGTACAACGTCGAGGGCATCTGGTTCAACAAGCAGATCCTCAGCGAGAACGGCATCGCCGAGCCGCAGACCTGGGACGAGCTCGTCACCGCGCTCGAGACACTCAAGGGCGCCGGAGTGGTCCCGCTGACCGAGGCGGGCAGCCAGGGCTGGCCCCTCACCCGCCTGATCGGCAACTACCTCTTCCGCTCGATCGGCCCCGACGCCATGAAGGACGTCCAGTCCGGCGACGCGAAGCTCACCGACCCCGAGTACGTCGAGGGCGCGCAGGCGATCGCCGACCTCGGCTCCGCCGGCCTCTTCGGCGAGGGAGTCACCTCCCGCGACACCGACACCGCGAACACGCAGTTCCTCACGGGCGAGGCCGCGATGACCTACAACGGCTCCTGGTTCCTCGCGAACCTCAACGACCCGGCGCAGAATCGGATCGGCGAGGAGAACGTCGGATTCCTGCCGTTCCCGGACGTCGAGGGCGGCGAGGGCGACCGCAGCCAGTGGCCCGCGAACGCCGGAGCCGCGACCGCGATGTCGGCGAAGGCCTACACCGACGGCGTCGGCGACTGGCTCTCGTGCATCGCCGAGAACTACGGCTCGAGCGCGCTGCAGAACCAGGGCGTCATCTCGGGCTTCGCGCTCAACGAGGAGGTCTCCGACGTTCCCGCGCTGACCACCGTCGTGCAGGAGTACGTCAACGAGGCCGACGAGACCGTGCTCTGGTTCGAGGCGCTCTTCGACGCCAAGACCACCTCGGACGCGCAGACCAACGTCTCGCTCCTCGTCTCGGGCGGCATGAGCGCCGAGGACTACATGGCGGCCCTGCAGGCCGACCTCGACCAGGCCCAGTAGGCCCGATCGACCCGAGGCCGCGCCCCGCCGGGCCGGCCTCGGACAGCGACCGGGGCGGGGCTCATCCCTCCCCGCCCCGGTCGCTCCCCTCTTCTCCCCCGCGTGCGTGCCCCGCGCGCACGTCGAAAGGACTCCCGTGAACAGCGTTCTGGGTGACAAGAAGGCGATCCTGATCCTTCTCGGACCGGCACTCGCCGTCTACACGCTCATCAAGCTCGTCCCGGTGCTCTGGTCGCTCGGACTCACCTTCTTCACCGGCAACCCGCTCGGCGGCTTCGAGTTCGCGGGCGGTGCCAACTTCGTGCGCTTCGTCCAGGATCCGCAGGCGCTCGAGGCGCTGTGGTTCACGGTCCGCTACTCGATCGTGATCACCGTCGGGCAGGTCGTGCTGGGCTACTCGCTCGCGCTGCTCTACGTGTTCGTCCTCAAGAACTCGTCCTCGTTCGTCCGCACGGTCGTGTTCTTCCCGACCGTGCTGCCGACGGTCGCCGTGGCGCTGCTGTTCAAGAGCATGTTCGCGGTCGGGAGTCAGGAGGGGCCGGTGAACGCCGGTCTGGGCGTCTTCGGCCTCGACGGCATCGACTGGTTCGCCACCGCCGAGGGCACCTTCGCCGTGGCGGTCGGCATGGAGCTCTGGCGCTCGATGGGCTTCTTCGCGATCCTGCTCTACGCCGGACTCGTGGACATCCCCGAGGAGACGCTCGAGTCGGCCCGCCTGGACGGCGCGACCGGGTGGCGCCTCGTGCGCTCGATCGTCATCCCGCTCTCGCTGCCGGTGCTGCTCTCCTCCGTCATCTTCAGCTTCAACAACACGCTCAAGGTGTTCGACACCCTCCTGGCGCTGAACAACGGCGGACCGGGCAGCTCGACCACTCCGCTGACGCTCTACATGTACCGGACCGTCTTCAGCTACTCCGACTACGGGTACGGCTCGACGATCGCCCTCGTGCTGACGATCATGTGCTTCCTCGTCACCCTCTTCATCTTCCGATCGTCGCGCCGCGACAACACGAAGGAGGCCTGAGGTGTCCACCGGAACCCTCCCGCGCCCCGCCGCCCGCGTCCGCCCCTCCGTCCCCGCGGGTCCGCACCGTCAGGCCCGCCGCCTCGGCCGGGGCACGCGCCGCTGGATCGGCCGCGCGCTGATCGCTCTGCTCGTCGTCGTCGAGGCGTATCCGATCTTCTGGATCGTGATGGGCTCGTTCAAGACGCAGAACGAGTTCTTCGCGAACCCGACCTGGGCCCTGCCCGAGAGCCTCGACTTCTCGAACTACGTCTCGGCGCTGACCGAGGGCGACCTCGCGACGAACCTGCGCAACAGCGTCCTGGTCACGGTGCCCTCGCTGGCGCTGATGATCGCGCTCGGAGTCGCGGCCGCCTACGCCCTCGAGGTGCTCGTGTGGAAGGGCCGCAACACGGTCCTGCTGCTGTTCATCGCGGGCATCATGATCCCGGGGCAGATGATCCTGGTCCCGCTGTTCACGGTGTACTTCCGCACCGGGCTGACGAACTCGCTCTGGCCGCTGATCATCACCTACACGGTGATGGGACTGCCGCTGACGGTGTTCCTGATGACCGCCTACTTCCGCGCGATCCCCCGCGAGATCTTCGAGGCGGCGGCGATCGACGGCGCGAGCATGATCACCGCGTTCTTCCGCGTGGGCGTGCCCATGATGCGCAACGCCATCATCACCATCGCGCTGGTCGAGTTCTTCGCGGTCTGGAACGACCTGCTGATCGCGCTGACCTTCACCACGAACGACGAGCTCGCCACGGTGCAGGTCGGGCTGCTGAACTTCAGCGACGAGTACGGATCGACGCAGTACGGCCCGCTGTTCGCGTCGATCAGCATCAACATCCTCGGGATGCTCGTGCTCTACCTGTTCCTGAACAAGCAGATCATGGCGGGGCTGGCGGCCGGATCGGTGAAGGGCTGACGGATGGGCCCTGCTCCGGGATGTGCCCGGCGAGATGCCACTTCGGTACACGACACGCCGGTGGAGGCGTACCGGAGAGGCATCTCGCGGCGGGGGACGACGTGAGCGCCTACTGGGAGGAGACGGCGCCGGGAAGCGGGCGGCGCCGGCCCCGCGCGGACGTGCTGAGCGACGCCCCCCGCCTCCGGTTCGACGGGGAGTGGCGGTTCCGGCTCGCGCCGACCGCCGCGGGCACCGGGCCGCGTTTCGCGGACGTCGACCTCGACGACTCCGGCTGGGACCTGCTCCGCATCCCGTCGCACTGGGTGCTCGAGGGACACGGCGACCCGCTCTACACGAACACCGCCTACCCGTTCCCGCTCGATCCGCCGCATCTGCCGGACGAGAACCCGACGGGCGACCACCGCCTCCGCTTCGACCTCCCGGCCGATTGGCCCGAGGGCGGCCGCACCGTCCTGCGGTTCCAGGGCGTCGACTCCTGCGGCGCCGCGGTGCTGAACGGAGTCGAGCTCGGCTGGTCGACCGGCAGCCGCCTGCCGTTCGAGTTCGACGTCACCTCGTCGCTGCGCCGCGGATCGAATCTGCTCGCCGTGCGGGTGCAGCGCTGGTCGGCCGGCAGCTACCTCGAGGACCAGGACATGTGGTGGCTCCCCGGGATCTTCCGCGAGGTCGAGCTGCTCTGGCGCCCCGACGGCGCTGCCGACGACGTGGTCGTGACGGCCGACTGGCACGACGGCACGGGCACCCTGCTCGTGCGCGCCCTCGACGCCGACGGCGAGCCGGTGGCCGGAGTGGTGCGGGTGCCGGAGCTCGGGATCGAGACGACGGCGGGCGAGGCCGTGTCGGTCGCGGCCGAGCCGTGGAGTGCGGAGTCGCCGCGCCTGTACCGCGGCACGCTGGAGGCCGCGGGCGAGCGGATCGAGCTGAGCATCGGCTTCCGCACCGTGCTGATCCGCGACGGGGTCTTCACCGTGAACGGAGTGCCGGTGCGGCTGCGCGGGGTCAACCGGCACGAGCACGACCCGGACCGCGGCCGGGCGCTCGACGAGGCCACGATGCGCCTCGACATCGAGCTGATGAAGCGCGCGAACGTCAACGCCGTCCGCACCTCGCACTACCCGCCGCACCCCGCCTTCCTCCGCCTCTGCGACGAGCTCGGCCTCTGGGTGCTCGAGGAGTGCGACATCGAGACCCACGGCTTCATCTACGCGGGGTGGGAGGGGAACCCGCCGACGGATCCGCGGTGGCGCGACGCGCTCGTGGACCGCGTGACGCGCATGGTCGCCCGCGACCGGAGCCGCCCGAGCATCGTGATGTGGTCGCTCGCGAACGAGAGCATGGTCGGCGAGGCCTTCGACGAGCTGCGGCGGGTCGCGCTGGAGCTCGATGCGACCCGGCCGATCCACTACGAGCGCGATCCGAGCTACCGCGACTCGGACGTGTACTCGGTGATGTACCCGTCCCTGACCGATCTCGAGGCGATCGCGGAGCGCCGGGAGCCGACTCCCGAGGGGGTCTCCCCGGGGTCGTTCGACGACGTGCGGCGCCGCCGCCTGCCGTTCGTGCTCTGCGAGTACGGGCACGCGATGGGCAACGGGCCGGGGTCGCTCGACGAGTACCAGCGGATCCTCGAGTCGTCGTCGCGGATGGTCGGCGGCTTCGTCTGGGAGTGGATCGACCACGGCTTCCGCGCCGCGGAGGGCTTCCGCCACGGCGGTGACATCGACTTCTCGCCCAACGGCGGCAGCTACTGCATCGACGGACTGCTCTTCCCCGATCGGACGCCGTCGCCCGGCCTCGCCTCACTGGCGCGCGCCTACGCTCCCGTCGTGATCGAGGTGACGGCCGCGGCGATCCTCGTGCGCAGTCGGCAGGACGTCGTCGACACCTCCGCGCTGCTGTTCCGGTGGAGCATCGCGGACGACGGAGCGACGGTGGCGGGAGGCGTGCTCGACGTGCCGCCGGTGCCCGCCCGGGGCTGCGTGTCGATCGCGGCGCCGGATGCCCCGGAGGGGGCCGGCGAGCGGGTGCTGACGGTGACGGCGGAGCTGGCGCGCGCTGAGTCCTGGGCCCCGGGCGGGCACGAGGTCGCGTGGGGGCAGGCGGTGCTGGTCGCCGAGCCCGCCGCTGAGCGGGGAGTCCCGCTCCCGGTCGTCGTCGGCGAGCGCCTGCAGGTCGGCGCCGCCTCGCTCGACGCCCGGACCGGCGCCCTGCTGGAGCTCGCGGGCGTGCTCGTCGACGGGCCCCGCCTCGATCTGTGGCGAGCCCCGACCGAGAACGACCGCGGCCAGGGCGTGCTGAACGCCCTCGCCGCCGACTGGACCGCCGCCGGGCTCGACCGGATCGTGCACCGCACCCTCGAGGTGACGGCGAGCGTCGACTCCGTCACGGTCGTGACGCGCAGCGGCCCGGCGACGCGGACGCTGGCCGTGGTCAGCACGCTGACCTGGACGGCCGACGGCGACGCCGTGCACCTCGACGCGCACTTCTCGTTCCGGGGCGACTGGAGCGACACCGCCTACGGCCACCTGTCCGTCACTCCGCCGCGCCTGGGTCTGCGGATGGGGCTGCCGGGCTACGCGGACGTGGACTGGCGCGGCCACGGACCCGGGGAGTCCTACGTGGACACCGTGGGCGCCTCCCGGCTCGGTCTCTGGCGCTCGAGCATCGACGCGCTGCAGACGCCCTACGTGGTGCCGCAGGAGAACGGCAACCACGTGGGCACGCGGCGGCTGGCGCTCTCGGGCGCGGGCCTGCCGTCGCTCGAGGTGTCGGGGCTGTTCGACTTCACCGCCCGGCGCTGGTCGAGCGAGGACCTCGCCGCGGCGGCGCACCCGCACGAGCTGCGCGACTCGGGGCGCGTGCTGCTGAACCTCGACGTGCGGCAGCAGGGCGTCGGCAGCGCCTCGTGCGGGCCGGCGCTGCCCGAGCGGTACCGCGTGCCGCTGGAGGACGCGGCGCTGTCGCTGACGTTCCGGGTGCGGGCGCCGGGCTGACGCTCGACGCCACTCAGGGAGGCTTCTCCCTGCAGCCACGACGGTCCGCGCCACCCCTCCCCGGAACCAGGGGCCTCTGGTAGCGTGACGACCAATCGACCCCCTTCCAAGCCTCTCCACGATGCTCACATGGGAGGGGCCTTTTCTTTTGCGCAAGGGCGTCAGGATGACCGTCAAACCCAGCCTCTCGCCGGAGCAGCAGGTCGAACTGCTCCGCGACCGCGGGCTCGACGTCGCCGATGTTCATGCTGCATCCACTTCCTCACCGCACAGAACTACTACCGTTTGTCCGGCTACCTGCGCTATTTCCAGGTGGCACCTCACGACGGTGACGACGCTTTCCACCGCGGAGCCTCGTTCGAGTCGATCCGATCGATCTACGACGCCGACGCGCTCCTCCGCGAGGTGCTCACTGCTCACCTGGCGCGAGCAGAACTCCTCCTCCGAACCCATACGGCTCGAGCGATCGCTGAGACCTCAGGGCCGTACGGCGAGTACCTCGAATCCGGCTTCTACACCGATGCCGCGACCGCGGAGCCGACGGTCGAGTCCTGCCTTCGTGACATCGAGCGCAGCAGGGAACGGCACATCCTCCGCTACGCCGCCCCGGCAGGAGCATCCGGAGCCTCGCGGTTCGAGGAACTCCCGGTCTGGTCGGCCGTGGAGGCGTGGTCGTTCGGAACCCTCTCGAGATGCATCGAACGCGGAGCGACGGGATCGCTGTCCGATGCAGTGGCGGGGAGTCTGAGGGTGGCGCGGTCCGGCTTCGGTTACCGCGTGCGGGCTCTGGTCTATCTGCGCAACAGGTGCGCCCATCACAGCAGGATCTGGAATCACTCGTTGATCGACGCGGGGCCTACTCCCAACAACGTCCGCGCGAAGGCGAAGCGCCTCGCCGGACAGTTCGATGCGCGCTCGGCGCTGGACGCGATCGCGTCGCTCGACGACATCCTCGTCAGGGGAACGGGTGAAGCACCGATTCTGCCCGGGCTGGTCGCACGGCATTCCTCGGACGCCACGTTCTGGCGAGGCCTCTCAGCGCCGAAGAATCCGCGCGATCACCGGCCGGACGTGCCGCCGACCGCGTCCTGAACGGCGGCGCTGTCGCTGACGTTCCGGGTGCGGGCGCCGGGCTGACGCTCGACGTCGCCGGCGATCGGACCGCACGACTGAGGCTGGGACTGCCGATCGGAGCGGATCGCACCCGGATCGCGCCGCTCAGCCTCACTTCTGCGGATCGCCCCGCCGCACCGCGCGGCTCAGCCCCTCGATCAGGTCGTGCTGCGCGTGGTGGCCCGCCCGCGTCGGCACCAGCGGGTACACGTGCAGCTGCCCGACGGCCTCGTGCAGCTCGAACGGCACTCCCGCCGCGGACGCCTTCTCGGCGAGCAGGTGCACGTCGGGATTCAGCACGTCGCGGGTGCCGGTGAAGACGGTCAGCGGCCCCAGCCCCGCGAACTCGCCGAACAGCGGGCTGACGGCCGGGTCGAGCAGGTCGAGGTCGCCGCGCCAGTGCTCCGCGAGCACGCGCCCGCCGGGAGTGCCGAGCCACGGATCCGTCGGCTGCACGAGCGGGATGCGCGGGTTGCTCCACGACAGATCGAGGGCGGGCGAGATCAGCACGGTCCGCGGCAGCACCACGCCCTCGTCGCGCAGCGCGAGCGCCGTCGACAGAGCGATCTGACCGCCCGCGGAGTCGCCCGCGAGGCAGGTCGGGCCGTACCGGTCGAGGCTCCGACGCACCAGGGCGAGCACCCCGTCGCGGGCCTCGCGCGCCGTGCCGAACGGCACGAGCGGGTAGATCGGCAGGGTCACGGCGATCGACGCGTCCGCCGCGATGCGGGCCGCGAGCCGCCAGTGCTGCGGATGGATCTCGTTCACCCAGCCGCCGCCGTGCGCGTACACCGCGCCTCCGAGCGCGCAGCCGCGCGGGCGCAGCGTGTACACCGGCCAGCCGTCCACGTGCTCGACATCGACGCGGATCCCGGAGGCGAGGCGCGCCGGTGGCCCGTACGGAGCGGGTCGCAGCTCCGCCTCGCGGATGCGCCGCCTCGCCCCCTCCTCCGTCACGAAGGTGCGGTTCGCGCGGGCGAGCCGCAGCGCGAGCGGGACGAGGGCGTCGGGCACCGAGAGGGTCATGCCGCGAGCATCGCCGACGGCGGTAGGGGGACGCTGGGGAGCCTCAGTGCCCCTCCTCCTCGAGCAGTATGCCGACGGAGGTGGCGCACGCGTCGCCGCGCCACGCCTCGATCCCCTCGCGCACCGCGAAGACGACGATCACGAGTCCGGCCACGGCGTCGGCCCACCACCAGCCGAGCAGGGCGTTGAGCGCCAGCCCGATCAGGACCGCCGCCGACAGCCACGTGCAGACGAGGGTCTGCTTCGAGTCGGCGACCGCGGTGGCGGAGCCGAGCTCCTGCCCCGCGCGCCGCTCGGCGAGCGAGAGGAACGGCATCACGACCACGCTCAGCGCGGTGATCGCGAGCCCGAGCGGGCTGATCGCGGGCTCGCTGCCCCCCGCCAGCGACAGGATCGACGACACGGCCACGTAGGCGGCGAGCGCGAAGAACGCCACGGCGATCACGCGCAGCGTCCCCCGCTCGTAGCGCTCGGGATCGCGGCGCGAGAACTGCCACGCGACCGCCGCGGCCGAGAGCACCTCGATGCCGGAGTCGAGCCCGAAGCCGATCAGCGCGGTCGACGACGCGGCAGCTCCGGCGCCGAGGGCGACGACCGCCTCGACGAGGTTGTAGCCGATCGTCACGGCGACGATCAGGCGGACGCGGCGCAGCAGCAGCGCGCGGCGGGGCTCGGCGATCGCGGTCACGAGCAGGTGCACCCGTCGCCGGAGCAGCAGTCGGGCTCGACGTACAGCACGACCCGCAGCAGGTCGTCGAGGGCGTCCGCGAGGTGCGGATCGGCCAGCCGGTACCAGGTGCGACGCCCCTCCGGGACCGCCTCGACCAGCCCGCAGCCGCGGAGGCACGCGAGGTGGTTCGACATCGACTGCCGCGAGACGCCGAGCGCCTCGGCGAGGTCGGAGGGGAACGCCGGCGCCTCCCGCAGCGTCAGCAGGATGCTCGCGCGGGTCGGATCCGACAGCGCCGAGCCCAGCCGGGCCAAGGCGGCGGTGTGGGTGAGGGTCGCCGTGCTCATGCGGCGACAGTACACGATCGGCTGTACTGTCGCCCTCCGAGCATCAGCCGCCGTTCGACTGCGGCACCCCCTCCGCCAGCGCCTCGAACGAGTGCACGAAGCCGCCGTCCGCTCCGCTCACCGTCGCGAACGCCTCCGTCGTGCCCGGTCTGATCGCGATGTTGGTCGCCGAGCTCACGCCCGGCTCCGCGACGGTCACCGTCTGGAGCAGGCTGCCGGACGTGTCGTAGACGAGGATCTCGGGCCGGCTGTGCAGGCCGACGTAGAGATTGCCGTCGGCGTCGACCGCGATCGAGTCGAGCTGACCGACACCGGGCGAGGCGTGGATGGCGGGGAACGCGGTGGCGACCGCGCTGCCGTCCTCGGTCAGCGTGAGGCGGTCGATCCGGTTGCCCGTGTTCAGGCTCACCCAGAGCTCGCCGTGGTCGGGCGAGAAGGCGACCCCGTTGGGCGAGGGCAGCTCGTCGGCGAGCACCGACGCCGCCCCGGTCGCGGGATCGACGCGGATCACGCGGCCCGACGCCTCCCAGTACGGGTCCTGCGCCCCGGCGGCGTCGGTGACGTAGAGCGCGCCGTCGGCGCCGAACGCGAGGTCGTCCGGCTGCATCGGCACCCCGTCGACGAGCCCGCCGGCCACCTCCCGCACGTCCTCGCCGTCGGCCGTCATGCTCCGGATCGCGCCGCCGAGGAAGTCGGTCACGTAGAGGCGTCCGTCGGCCGCGAACTGCGCCGAGGTGAGCGCGGAGGAGTCGTCGCTCCACACCGGCTCGACGCTCTCGTCCTCGAGGTCGATCCGCAGCACCTTGCCCTCGCCGGGCGGGGCGGTGACGTCGACCACGTAGAGGCCGCCGTCGGGGCCGAACGTCGGGCCCTCGAGCAGCGTCATGCCGGTCGCCTCGTGCACCTCGGTCACCTGCAGGACCCGCTCGGCGGTCACGACCGACGGAGGCGCACCCCGACCCGCGGTTTCCCCCGTGTCCGTGCATCCCGCGAGAGCCCCGGCGAGCAGCACCGGCACCGCGATCGCGCGCCGCCTCATCGCGACGCCCCCACTCCGGCGCCGACGAGCACGTCGCTCATGCCCTCCTCGCGCCACGCGCGCAGCAGGCGGTGGAACGCGATCGGGCCGGGGCTGTAGGTGGCGCCGCCGATGGAGCGGGTGCCCTCGCCGTTGTAGTAGCCGGGCGTGCACTCGGCCTGGAACGCGCGGGTGTCGGCCGCGGTCTCGTGCACGGTCCGCACCCACGCCTCCTCGGCCTCGGCGCTGGGCTCGAGGTACCGGGCGCCGACCTCGCGGCCGCGGGCGATCACGGCGGCGATGTGCTCGGCCTGCTCGAGCAGGATGTGCGCGAAGTTCACCGAGTTGGCGTTCTGGATGCCGCTGAGGTGGAACAGGTTCGGGAACCCGTGCGATGAGAAGCCGTGCAGGGTGCGCGGGCCGCGCGCCCACGCCTCCAGGAGCGTCCGCCCGCCCCGGCCGACGACCGGCAGCGTGCCCGACATCACCCCCGAGATCCCGACCTCGAAGCCGGTCGCGAAGATCACGCAGTCGACCTCGTACGCGGTGTCGCCGACGACGACCTCCGTCTCGGTCATCCGGGTGATGCCTCCGGTGTCGGCCGTGTCGACGAGGCGGACGTTCGGCCGGTTGAAGGTGGGGAGGTACGTGTCGCTGAAGCCGGGGCGCTTGCACATGTAGCGGTACCAGGGCTTCAGCGCCGCGGCGGTCGCGGGATCCTCGACGACGGAGTCGACGCGGGCGCGGAGGCGGTCCATCGTGTCGAGGTCGGCCAGCTCGTCGCGCAGCTCGCGCTCCTGGGGCGGGAGCGACGTGTCGACCGCACCCGAGAGGATCTGCCGCTGCAGCTCGACGGTCTTCGTCCAGCCGTCCTGCACGAGGGACTCGTCCACCGGCTCGCCGGCGAGGACCGCGAGGAAGTTCTCCATCCGCTCGCGCTGCCAGCCGGGGCGGAGCGACGCCGCCCACTCGGGATCCGTCGGCCGGTTGTCGCGGACATCGACGGTGGACGGTGTGCGCTGGAACACGATCAGCTCCTTGGCGTCCGCGCCGACGTGCGGGATCACCTGGAGTCCGGTCGCACCGGTGCCCACGACGGCCACGCGCTTGTCGGCGAGCCCGGCCAGGCCGCCGTCGGGCGTGCCGCCGGTGTAGCCGTAGTCCCAGCGCGAGGTGTGGAAGGTGTGGCCGCGGAAGGTCTCGATGCCCGGGATGCCGGGCAGCTTGGGCTGGGTCAGGGTTCCGGAGGAGGTGACCACGAACCGCGCGCGGAACCGGTCGCCGCGATCGGTCTCGACGACCCACTCCTCCGCCTCCTCGTCCCAGGTGAGCGCGGTGGCGCGGGTCTGGAAGAGCGCGTCGCGGTACAGGCCGTAGTGCTCGGCGATCGCGACCGCGTGCCGGCGGATCTCCTCCCCCGGGGCGTAGCGCTCGGACGGCATCGCACCGACCTCCTCGAGCAGCGGAAGGTAGACGGACGACTCGATGTCGCAGCGCACCCCCGGGTAGCGGTTCCAGTACCAGGTGCCGCCGACGTCGCCGGCCTCGTCCATCAGGCGGAGGGAGTCGACACCCGCCTCGCGCAGCCGGGACGCGGTGAGCAGCCCGCCGAAGCCGGCCCCGATCACGAGCGCCTCGACCCGGTCGGCCACCGGCTCGCGCTCGACGCGCTCGGTGTACGGGTCCTTGGCGTAGTAGCCGAACTCGCCCGCCGCGCGGCGGTACTGCGTCGCGGCATCGGGGCGGGCGCGGCGGTCGCGCTCAGCGCGGTACCTCGCGCGGGCGGCCTCGAGGCGGCGCTGGTCGTCGGCGGCGAGGGTCTCGGTGGTGGCGGTGGTCTCGGTGGTGGTGCTCTCGGTCATGGGGGCGTCTCGCTCTCGTCACGCGGATCGGCGCGACGACGGAGCCCGGGGCCGGGGCGGCGGCGGGAGGTCCCGCGAGCGCCGACACGACTCCGGATCGGTTCCGAGGACGACGGGCGCCCTCGTCGAAAAGGTTAGCTTCAATCTAAGCAATTGCCCTGGGCATCGCCTGAGTCCTACGGTGGGCGGATGGATCCCCGCACCCGCGTCGTCTCGGACATCGAGGCGCTCTCGATCGCGATCACCGTGCGCTCGATCCCCCGCGTGCTCGCCCCGCTGCTGACGACCGACCTGACGATCCAGCAGCTGAAGGCGCTGTCGGTGGTCGTCACCACCGAGGAGGGCGCGACCGGAGCAGGTCTCGCCCAGAGCTTCGGCGTCTCGATGCCGTCGATGTCGAAGCTCGTCGACCGGCTCGTCGCCCAGGGCCTCGTCGAGCGCGAGACGGACCGGCTCGACCAGCGCGTGCGGCGCATCCACGCCACCGACCTCGGCCGCGCGGTCGTCCGCGAGCTGATGGCCGCCCGCCCCGAGCTCGGCGAGGACGTGCTGTCGGGCCTCTCGCTCAAGGAGCTCGAGGCTCTCGAGACCGGGCTGCGGGCGATCAGCCGCGAGCTGCGGAGCACTCGCAGCTGATCGCCCCGGCCGCTACTGCACCGACCAGCCGCCGTCCGAGGCGAGCACGATCCCGTTCACGTTCGCCGAGTCGTCGCTCAGCAGCCAGGTGATCGACGCGGCCATCGTGTCGGCCTCGACCACCGGCGGGATCAGCGCGAAGAACGGTGCGAGCCGCTCGCGCGCGAAGTCGCTCGACATCGTGCCCTCGATCGCCGTCGCAGTGGGGCCGGGAGCGACGGCGTTGGTGCGGATGCCGGAGGGACCGTAGAGGAACGCGGAGCTCTTCGTGATGCCCACGACCGCGTGCTTGGACGCCGTGTAGGCGGTGCCGGCCGCGTTGCCGCGCAGCGACGCCTCCGACGCCACGTTCACGATCGCCCCGCGACCGGCCTCGAGCATCGCCGGCAGCACCGCGCGGCTGAGCGCGAACGTGCCGTCGACGTTGACCGAGAACACCCGGCGCCAGAGCGCGTCCTCGGTCTCGTGCAGCGGAGTCATCCCGTCCATGATCCCCGCGATGTTCGCGAGGCCGTCGATCCGCTCCCCCGCCGCGGACACGATCGACGCGACCCCGTCGGCCGACGTGATGTCGGCGGTGACCGTGACGATCGAGCCCTCGGGCGAGGCCGCGGCGAGCGCCTCGATCCCGGTCGGCACGACGTCGACCGCGATCACCCGACCGCCCTCGCGCACGATCCGGCGCGCCGTCGCGCGGCCGATGCCGGACCCGGCGCCGGTGACGATCACCGCCTTCCCCACGAACCGGCCGGAGCCGTCCTGCGCCTCCTCCTCCGCCTCCTCGGGCGGGACCACTCCGCCGTTCGCCTGCTTCACCAGCGTGTCGACGAGCTCCTGCGGGAACGCGCCGCCGCCGAGCTCGACCATCGCGCGCAGGGACAGGCTCGCCGCGGGGCGCAGCGCCTCCTCCGACTGACCGCCCTGGGCGAGGATCCCGCGGAGGATCGGACCGCCGACGGCGTCGTCGAGCCACTCCTGCAGCGTGTTCTTCGAGGTGAGGGTCATGCGGGTCTCCTTCGGTCGGGGCGGCATCGGTGCCGTGATAGTGAATATCTCACCTGAGACTGAGTCTCAACCGCGGATCGGAACCCCTCCTGAGACGCCCCGGCTCCGAAGCACTCTCGGCGGGCGTTCCGGCCCGCCGCCTCCGGAAGGACCCCGCATGCCCATCCCCGCCGTGGACTACGCCCACATCCGCCTCACCGTCCGCGACATCGGCGCCTCGCGCGCCTTCTACGACTCCGTCTTCGGCTTCGACGTCGCCTTCGAAGCGCCGCCCGCCGACGCCCCCGCCGAGGAGCAGGAGCAGCTGGCCTTCCTCTTCGGCGGAGTGATCTACTCCTTCCCCGGCGGGCTGCTGGGCCTGCGCCCCGTCGCCGCCGCCGGCGACCGTTTCGACGAGGACCGCGTGGGCCTGGACCACCTGAGCTTCGCCGTCGCCGGACCGGACGAGCTGCAGGCCGCCGTCACCGTGCTCGACGAGCTCGGCATCGCGCACGAGCCGGTCAAGGACACCGGCCCGCAGAGCATCCTCGAGTTCCGCGACCCCGACGGCATCGCACTCGAGATCTCGGCCGCGAACTGAGCGGAGCCGGGGCCTCCACCCCACGGCTCCTAGGCTGAACCGCATGACAGCACCGCTCCGCGACCGCACGCGCGCCCTCCTGCGCGCCGAGCTCGCCGACGCGGTGCTGGCCGTGTTCCTCGAGCGCGGCTACTCCGCGGTGACCGTCGAGGAGGCCGCCCGCGAGGCCGGCGTCTCGCGGGCGACCTTCTTCCGCTACTTCCGCAGCAAGGAGGACGTGGTCGTCGCCGCCGTGGAGGGCGACCGCGTCGACTACGCCGCCCCCGTCCGCGCGCTGCCCGCCGACTCCGCGCTCTCGGGCTGGGAGCTGGTGCGCGCCTCCGTCGAGCCCGTCGTCGTCGTGGCGGTGCGCGAGCCCGAGGTCTACCGGGCGCGGCTCCGGCTCATCTCGAGCGAGTTCACGCTCAAGGCGCGACTGCGCGAGCGCCGGGCCGAGGGGGCGGAGGCGCTGGCCGACGCCCTGGCCGCGCGGGGCGTCGAGCCGCTCACCGCCCGGGTCCTCGCCGCCGCCGGCCTCGCCGCGGTCGACGTGGTGTGGGAGGAGTGGGCCGCGCACGAGGACGCCGACTTCCGCGCGATGGTCGACGAGGCCTTCGCGAGGCTGATCGACGGGGGCTGAGCCGCGCACGGACGACCCTCGACGGAGCACACTGGACGCATGACCGCGACGTCGATGATCGACCCCACAGCCCCTCCCTCCGGCGCCGGATGCGTCGAGTGCGACCGCGCCGGGGACTGGTGGGTGCACCTGCGCCGGTGCGCGCTCTGCGGGCACATCGGCTGCTGCGACGACTCGCCGAACCGCCACGCGACCGCGCACTTCGAGTCGACCGGGCACGCCGTCATCCGCAGCTTCGAGCCCGGCGAGGACTGGTTCTGGGACTACCGCACCGGCGACTACGCCGACGGACCCCGCTTGGCGGACCCCCAGGAGCACCCGCTCGATCAGACCGCGCCCGGTCCCGCCGATCGGCTGCCGGCGGACTGGCGGGAGCGGCTGGGGGCCTAGGCCCGACGCACGATCCGCGTCGACGCTCCGGCCCACTCGAGCGCGAGGGCGTCGAGCGAGAGGTCGAGCGCGGCGGCGAGGGCCGCGACGGTGCCGAAGGCCGGGCTGGGGAGGCGTCCGGTCTCGATCTTGCGGAGCGTCTCGGGCGAGAGCCCGGCCTGTGCGGCGACCTCGTTCAGCGTGCGGCTGCCGCGGGCGCGCCGGAGCGTCTCGCCGAGCTGACGACCGGCCTCGAGCTGCTCGGGGGTGAGGGGTGCGCGGACCATCACGGCGGGCTCCTTCGATCAGGCGGGCGGAGTGGCTGGTATTTTCATACCGTCCAGCGGTATTAGTATACCGGCATGATCGAGCTGCACACCCCCGCCGAGATCGACGAGATGCGCGCCGCGGGCGCCTTCGTCCGCGACACGCTCGCCTCCCTCTCCGCCCGCGCCGAGGTGGGCATGAACCTGCTCGAGATCGAGCAGGCCGCCCGCCGGGCCGTCGACGAGCGCGGAGCCGTCTCCTGCTACTGGGACTACGCGCCCTCGTTCGGCGACGGCCCCTTCCGCAACGTGATCTGCACCTCCGTCAACGACGCCGCGCAGCACGGGCTCCCGCACGACTACCGGCTGCGCGACGGCGACGTGCTGAGCCTGGACTTCGCCGTCTCGGTCGACGGCTGGGTGGCCGACGCGGCGGTGACCACGATCGTCGGGCGGGCACAGCTGAGCGACGAGGAGCTGATCCGCTCGACCCGCGACGCCCTCGCGGCCGGCATCGCGGCCGCCGTGCCGGGCAACCGCGTCGGCGACCTGTCCGCCGCGATCGGCGCGGTCGCCGCCTCCGCCGGCTACCCGGTGAACCTCGAGTTCGGCGGGCACAGCGTGGGCCGCACGATGCACGGCGACCTGCACATCCCCAACGACGGTCGCGCGGGCCGCGGCTACCGGCTGCGGCCCGGGATGGTGATCGCGCTCGAGCCGTGGTGGTCGAGGACGACCTCGCGCATCCGGATGGACCCCGACGGCTGGACGGTGCGCACGGCCGACGGCAGCCGCGCGGCGCACACGGAGCACACGCTCGCGATCACGGAGGACGGGCCGCTGGTGCTGACGGGGTGACGGGGGGCCGGGTCCGGGTCCGGCCCGACTCCTCGATAGTCGTCGTACTCGACGCCCAGTACGACAACTCCTGAGGACTCGAACGCCCGCTTCGACGTCCCGCACCCGCATGCCCCGCCCAGTCCTCCGAAGTCGTCGTACTCGAGCTCGAGTACGACGACTTTCGAGGACTCGAGCAGCCCGAGGTGGCACGCTCGACGCATGAGCGCCCAGAAGACCGGCCCCACCGACGCGAGCGTCGACGAGTTCCTCGCGGCGGCCACCCCGGCACGCCGCCGAGAGGACGGAGTCGCGCTCGCCGCCCTCTTCCGCGACATCACCGGCGCGGAACCGGTGATGTGGGGGCCGTCGATGGTCGGCTTCGGCAGCTACCGCTACGTCTCCCCCTCCGATCCGCGCCGCACCGGCGTCTGGCCGAAGACGGCGTTCTCGCCGCGCAAGGCGCAGCTCTCGCTCTACGGACTCAAGGACCTGCCCGAGGGAGCCACCCTGCTGCCCGAGCTCGGCCGGTACACCGAGGGCGCCGGCTGCGTCTACGTCCGCACGCTCGACGACGTCGATCTCGACGTGCTGCGGCGCCTGGTCGCGATCGCCTTCTCCCGGAGCGACGACCCGACCCCTTAGCTCACCAGGGCCGCGCGTCACCCGCATGGCGCAATACATGTCGTGCGAGCGGATGACCCCGGTCGGTCCCCCGGGACGACGACGCGGCACGCGGATCCGAGGATCGTGGATCAGGTCGGAGCGCATCCCGCGCTCCGCATCCGAGGAGGATCCGATGCAGACCGCCGCAGCCGACACCCGCTCCCCGGTCAGGGCGACCGCGGGCTCCGGACGCCTGCGGCGCGTCGCCACCGCTCCCCTCCGCGGCGCCCTCTCGGTCGTGTTCGTCACGACCGTCGTCGCCGGCAGCGTGCTGCAGGGCGTCGGCTACCTCAGCAACGTCGGCCTGCGCGCACTCGACGAGCCGCGCGCACTCTGACCCCGATCCGCACCCGCATCCGCACCGACTCCGGAAGGCCCCCCATGCTCTCGACCGACTCCGCCCGCCCCGACTCCGCCGTCGCGCTCCTCGGCTCCGGCGCCCTGCCGCTGACCGTCATCGAGCTCGGCGACAGCGTCGACTTCTACCTCGCCAGCGTCGGCCACCGCGGCTGACGCGCGCGGGGCTCAGTCCCCGCCGCCTCCGCCACCGCCGTCGCCGCCCGAAGAGCCGCCGGAGTCCGAGGATCCGGACCCGCCGTCGTCCGACTCGCTGTCGGCGCGGTCGTCCGAGCGGCTGTCCGACGATCCGGACGTGGCACCGCCACCTCCGTCACCCGCTCGCCGGTCGGGACGGCCGGGTCCGCTCGGCCCGCCCGGACCGTTCAGCATGCTCCGTTTCTGCAGCAGCAGCACGATCACCGATCCCACGACCAGCACTCCGACGACCAGCGCCACGGCCGTTCCGATCGCACTCCCACCCATGACGACTCCGCTCGCTCGCTGCGCGCCCGGTGCGCGTCGCGGCCAGCCTAGGCAGGGACTCCCGCAGCCGCCTCCGTCCGGGGGCGGAAGCGAGCGCCGCGCTACGGTGTGCGGGTGCCGACCGAGAGACAGCCGACGATCCGCGACGTCGCGGTGCGGGCGGGCGTCTCCTACCAGACCGTGTCGCGGGTGCTCAACGACAGCCCTCAGCTGCGCCCGCGGACCCGGGAGCGCGTGCTGGCCGCGATCAGCGATCTCGGCTTCCGGCCCAGCGCTGCGGCGCGGGCGCTCGCGACGAGCCGCAGCGGGCTGATCGGGATCCTCGCCGCCGAGAGCCACAGCTTCTACGGCACCGCCACCGCGATGGCCGCGATCGAGCAGGCGGCGCGGGACGCCGGGTACCGGGTGCCGGTCGTCAACGTCGCGTCGCCCGATGCGGAGTCGCTCGCCGACGGGCTCGAGCACCTGCAGCGGGAGTCGGTCGAGGCGATCGTCGTGCTCGCCCCGCAGGAGCGCGCGCTCGAGGCCATCGAGAGCCTGTCGATCGGAGTGCCGTTCGTCACCCTCGGCGCGGCCGGGCGCGGAGCGGATCCGCGACTCCTGGTCGACCAGGCCGCCGGAGCGCGGCTGGCCACCGAGCACCTGCTCGCCCTCGGGCACCGGCGGATCGCGCACCTGGCCGGCCCCCAGCACTGGGTCGAGGCGCACGCGCGGCTCGAGGGGTTCACGACCCGGCTCGCCGAGGACGGCCTCGAGCCCGCCCGCGTGCTCGAGGGCGACTGGAGCGCCGAGTCCGGCTACCGCGCGGGACTCCGACTGCTCGACGAGCTCCCCGACCTCGACGCGGTCTTCGCGGGGAACGACCAGATGGCGCTCGGACTCCTGCACGCGTGCGCCGATCGCGGCGTGAGGGTGCCCGCGGACCTGAGCGTCATCGGCTTCGACGACGTCCCGGAGGCGGCGCACTACCTGCCGCCGCTGACCACCATCCGCCAGGACTTCGCCGAGGTCGGCCGCCGCACCATCGGCGTCGTGCTGGCGGAGCTGCGCGGCGAGACCGCGGCGGTCGACCTGCCCGTCGCGCCGCAGCTGGTCGAGCGGGCATCGACCGCGCGCTCCGTCCGCTGAGGAGCGAATTCGCCCCTGCTGATCGAGTAGGCCGCGGAGGGGCCGTCTCGAGATCCACCACCGCAGAGGCCGGGGGCGACGGACCGCCGTCCGTCGGCGGGGGGTCTCGATACGCCCCTGCGGGGCTACTCGACCAGCGGGAGGGCGGGCGGCCACCAGGAGAGGGCGCGACCACGCCCTGCTGCAGGGCGGGCGGCCACCGGCAGAGGGTGCGACCACGCCCTGCTGATCGAGTGGGCCGCGGAGCGGCCGTATCGAGATCCCCACCGCTGAGGACAGGGGCGAAGGGTCGCCGTCCTTCGGCGGGGGTCTCGATACGCCCCTGCGGGGCTACTCGACCAGCGGGAGCGAGGGAGGGCGGGCCGCCACCGGGAGAGGGCGCGACCACGCCGAGGTTCTGCAGGCGCAGCCTCGTTGCCAAGCCCGAGGTGCGTCGCCTACTCTGGCTCCTGGCTTTGTGAACGGTCACATCGCCCGAGCGAGGAGCACGATGGACCAGCGACGGCCCCCTTCCGCCCCCGGTGGAGACGCGATCACGAGCGGCGCGACCGCCCTCGGGATCGAACTCGGATCCACCCGCATCAAGGCCTGTCTCGTCGACGCCGCCGACCCGTCGGTCGTGCTGGCGACGGGCAGCCACGAGTGGGAGAACCGGTTCGTCGACCGGCGCTGGACCTACTCCCTCGAGGACGTCTGGTCGGGACTGCAGTCGGCCTTCGCCGACCTGGTCGCCGATGCGCAGCAGCGCCACGGAGTCGCTCCCACCACCTTCGGGGCGCTCGGCGTCTCGGCGATGATGCACGGCTACCTCCCGTTCGACGCGAGCGGCGAGCTGCTCGTGCCGTTCCGCACCTGGCGCAACACCAGCACCGGCCCGGCGTCGGAGCAGCTCACCGAGCTGTTCGGCGCCAACATCCCGCTGCGCTGGTCGCTTGCCCACTTCCACCAGGCCGTCCTCGACGACGAGCCGCACGTGGCCGACGTCGCCTTCCTCACGACCCTCGCGGGCTACGTGCACTGGAAGCTGACGGGCCGGAAGGTCCTCGGAGTCGGCGACGCGTCGGGCATGGTCCCGACCGATCCGGCGACGACCGACTACGACACCTCCGTGCTCGAGGCGTACGACGGCCTCGTGGCCGGTCGCAGCCTGCCCGCGCTGCGCGACCTGCTGCCCGAGGTGCTCCCCGCGGGCGCCGAGGCCGGCGAGCTCACCGCCGAGGGCGCTCTGCTGCTCGACCCCACCGGCGCACTGCAGGCCGGCGTGCCGTTCTGCCCGCCCGAGGGCGACGCCGGCACCGGCATGGTGGCCACCAACTCCGTCGCCCCGCGCACCGGCAACGTCAGCGCCGGCACGAGCATCTTCGCGATGGTCGTCCTGGAGCGGCCGCTCGCGAGCGTCCACCACGAGCTCGACCTGGTCGCGACTCCGGCCGGCGACCTCGTGGCGATGGTGCACTGCAACAACGGAGCGAGCGAGCTCGCGACGTGGGTGGGCCTCTTCTCGCAGTTCGCCGCGGCGCAGGGCCTCCCGGCCGACAGCGACGCCGTGTACGGCACGCTCTTCCGCGCAGCGCTCGAGGGCGACGCCGACGCCGGCGGACTCCTCGCCTACAACCACCTCGCCGGCGAGCCCATCGCGGGCCTGGTCGAGGGACGTCCGCTCGTCGTCCGCACCCCGGACTCGCGACTCACGCTGCCCAACTTCATCCGCGCGCAGCTCTACGGCGTCTTCGGCACCCTCGCGCTCGGCATGCGCGTGCTCGCCGAGGAGGGCGTCGAGCTCGACGCCATGTACGCGCACGGCGGCATGTTCCGCACGGCCGGAGTCGCGCAGCGCTTCCTCGCCGGCGCGCTCGACGCGCCCGTGGCCGTCGCCGAGACGGCGTCCGAGGGCGGACCCTGGGGCATCGCGGTGCTCGCAGCCTTCCGCCGCGACGGCGGGGGCGACCTCAGCGCGTACCTCACCGACCGCGTCTTCAGCGGCTACTCCTTCGAGACCGTCGCCCCCGACTCCGGGGACGTCGCCGGCTTCGCCTCGTACCTCGAGCGCTACCGCGCCGGCCTCGCCGTCGAGCGGACCGCCGTCGAGACCCTCACCGACACCCGACCCACCGCACAGGGAGAGACCGCATGACCTTCGATCCGGCCACCGAGGAGGCGATCGCGCGCGTCCGCGAGGACGTCGCCCGCCTGCACTCCGAGCTCGTCCGCTACGGCCTCGTGATCTGGACGGGCGGCAACATCTCGGGCCGCGTGCCCGGCGCCGACCTGTTCGTCATCAAGCCCAGCGGCGTCTCGTACGACGACCTCGCTCCCGAGAACATGATCCTGTGCGACCTCGACGGCGTCGTGGTCCCGGGCAGCGCCGGCAGCGACCGCAGCCCCTCGAGCGACACCGCGGCGCACGCCTACGTGTACCGCGAGATGCCCGAGGTCGGCGGAGTCGTGCACACGCACTCCACCTACGCCACGGCCTGGGCGGCGCGCGCCGAGGCGATCCCGTGCGTCATCACGGCGATGGCCGACGAGTTCGGCGGCGAGATCCCGATCGGCCCGTTCGCGATCATCGGCGACGACTCCATCGGCCGCGGCATCGTCGCGACCCTGACCGGGCACCGCTCGCGCGCGGTCCTGATGCAGAACCACGGAGTGTTCACCATCGGCAAGGACGCGAAGGACGCCGTGAAGGCGGCCGTCATGGCCGAGGACGTCGCGCGCACCGTGCACCTGGCGCGCCAGGGCGGCGAGCTCGTCCCCATCCCGCAGGAGTCGATCGACGCCCTGTTCGACCGCTACCAGAACGTCTACGGACAGAACCCCACCGGAGCCATCGCATGAGCCGAAGCATCATTCCGAATCTCGCCACCCGCACCGTCTGGTTCCTGACCGGCAGCCAGGACCTCTACGGCGAGGACACCCTCCGCCAGGTCGCCGAGCAGTCGCAGGCCGTCGTCGCCGAGCTGAACGCGGCGAGCGCGATCCCCGTCACGATCGAGTGGAAGCCGGTGCTGAAGAGCTCCGACGCGATCCGCCGCACCATGATCGAGGCCAACGCGGACGACTCCGTGGTGGGCGTCATCACCTGGATGCACACCTTCAGCCCGTCGAAGATGTGGATCCACGGCTTCGACGCGCTCGCCAAGCCGCTGCTGCACTTCCACACCCAGGCGAACGTGGCCCTGCCGTGGCAGGACATCGACTTCGACTTCATGAACCTCAACCAGGCCGCGCACGGCGACCGCGAGCACGGCTACATCCTCAGCCGCATGAGCGTGCCGCGGAAGACGGTCGTCGGCCACGCCAGCGACGCCCGCGTGACGGAGTCGATCGGCATCTGGTCGCGCGCCGCGTCCGGCTGGGCCGCCTCGCAGAGCATGAAGGTCGCCCGCTTCGGCGACAACATGCGCAACGTCGCCGTCACCGAGGGCGACAAGACCGAGGCCGAGATCCGCCTCGGCGTCAGCGTCAACACCTGGGGCGTCAACGAGCTCGTCGAGCGCGTCGACGCGGCGACGGCCGAGCAGATCGACGCTCTCGTCGCCGAGTACGTCGAGAGCTACGACGTGGTCGCCGAGCTGCTCCCCGGCGGCGAGCGCCACGAGCCGCTCCGCTACGGTGCGGCGGTCGAGATCGGGCTGCGCTCGTTCCTCGAGGAGGGCGGCTTCGAGGCGTTCACCGACAGCTTCGAGGACCTCGGCGGGCTCCGCCAGCTCCCCGGCCTCGCGGTGCAGCGCCTGATGGCCGACGGCTACGGCTTCGGCGGGGAGGGCGACTGGAAGACGGCCGTCCTCATCCGCATCGCCGCAGTCATGGGCGCCGGGCTCCCCGGCGGCACCAGCCTCATGGAGGACTACACCTACGACATGACGCCCGGCGAGGAGCTGATCCTCGGTGCGCACATGCTCGAGGTCTCGCCGTCGCTGTCGTCGAAGCGCGCCACGCTCGAGATCCACCCGCTGGGCATCGGCGGCCGCGAGGACCCGGTGCGCCTGGTCTTCACGGCGGATGCGGGACCCGCCGTCGTCGTCGCGCTCAGCGATGTGCGCGAGCGCTTCCGCCTCGTCGCGAACGCCGTGCAGAACGTCGAGCCGCCGCAGACGCTGCCGCACCTGCCGGTCGGCCGCGCGGTCTGGCAGCCGGCTCCGGACTTCAGCACCAGCGCCGCCGCGTGGATCACCGCGGGAGCGGCCCACCACACGGTCATGACGACGCAGATCGGCGTGGAGGCGTGGGAGGACTTCGCCCGCATCGCCGGCGTCGAGCTGCTCGTCATCGACGAGGGCACGACGCTCCGCGGCTTCGAGAACGAGCTGCGCGCGAACGCGGCGTACTACCGCCTGTCGCAGGGCCTGTAGCGCCCGCGGCCCGAGCGGCCGTCGCCCTTGCTGATCGAGGAGGCCGCAGCGCGGCCGTCCCTGCTGATCGAGGAGGCCGCGGCGCGGCCGCCCTTGCTGATCGAGTAGACCGCTGCGCGGCGGTATCGAGATCCCGCATCCTCCGGAGCGGCGGGTCTCGATACGCCGAGGTGCGGCTACTCGACCAGCAGGGATCCCGATGATCGCGCGCGGCCCTCTCGGATCCGCGCCTCCGAGAGAGGCGGAGACCGTTCGTTGCGCGCCACGACGAATGCTCCCGTTCGGGGGGAAACGGACAGGAGGAGGCCGTAAACTCGGACCTTCGGAGCAGCCCGGGGGTCGGGCTCTCCGCGAGGTGCGGGAGGGTCGCAGTGGCAGTCGGATTCCGCCAGGACGGTCCCCTCCGCCCTCTCGGTCGGGCCCGCCTGCAGCCGGTCGCCGACGCCGACGCCGCTCGAGCACCCCGCCGCAGCCGGCTGGCGGCCGTGGTGTCCATGCCCTCCGGGCCCGGCCTGGTGCGGCCCTCCCCCCTCGCCCAGCCCTGGGAGTCGGCGCTCATCCGCCTCGTCCGCGCCGGCGCTCCCGCCGCCGAGCTGCGCGAGGCGACGGCGTCGTCGCCCGAGGGCGCGAGGGTCGCCGCCGTGATCGAGCTCGCCCGCGATGCACTCGGCCGCGGGGACGACGACCGGGCGCAGCGGATCGCGGGCCGGCTGGTGCGCTCCCGCTACGACCCCGCGTCCGACCCCTTCCTGGCGCGCTACGGCCTCTCGCTCTCGGTGCGCCTCCCGCTCAGCGCCGGCCTGGACGTCACGGTCCCGCTGGACGCGACGGCGCTCCGCCTGGTCTTCGCGGAGCTCGCCGACGCCGACGACCACGCGGTGGCGGCCGCGGCCCTCGAGACCCTCGCTCCCTCGACCCTCGCCGCCGCGGCGCTCGCGTCCCTCTACTCCGCCCGCCGGCGCTGGACCGACGTGGCGGTGCTGACGGCGGGCATCGTCAACGTCGACGCGGCGTCGGCGGCCGCGCTCATCCGACGCGGGGCGGCTCTGCGCGAGCTCGGCCTCATCGAGAGCGCTCTGGACGCGCTCGACAAGGTCGTGCGGCCCAACGTCACGACCGCCCGGCCGGTCGAGCTGCGGGCCGAGGCGCTGTTCGAGCGCGCCAGCACCCATCTCGCCGACGGGCGTCGCGCGCCCGCGCGGCGGGACCTCGAGCGCGTGCTCGTGCAGTACCCCGAGAGCACCGAGGCGCGCGAGCTGCTCGCCGCTGCGAGCCGCTGAGCGCTGCCGGCACAGCGGGTTCCGCGGCGCGGTCGTCCCGGGGCCTGCCCGTCGGCGACGCGCAGCACCACCTGGGCCGAGTTCTATCGAGGCGGGGGAGGGGAAGTCAACCGTCTCGCTCGGGACGCACGTCAGACCTACCGTGATGACGCACCCGAGGAGGACCTGGATGGCTGTGACGCGCTTGATGCTCGACGGCGTCGACTACACGTTGGCGCCCGAGATCGACCTGGACGCGCTGCGCTCGGCACTGCTGGACGGCGTCTCGAGCGTCGGCAGGTGGGTCGGCTTCGCGTCGCTGAACCGCGGGGTCGTGCACGCGCTGATCACCCCGGCGAGCAGCGTGCGCCTCGAGGAGCACCCGGACGCCCCGGTCGAGTTCACCTGGGACGGCGACCAGGCGGGGTACGACCTGGACTTCAGCTACGGGATCTCCTGAGGCCGGTCGCCGACCGGGCGGCGGGGCGCTGGGCCTCGGGGGACGTGGATCTCGATACGGCCGCGAGCGGCCTACTCGATCAGCAAGAGGTGCACCGCGAGGCGGCCTCCTCGATCAGGAGGGAGTGGGACCGCGAGGCGGACTGCTCCGTCAGCAGGGGGTGGGGCCGAGAGGCGGACTGCTCCGTCAGCAGGGGGTGGGGCCGAGAGGCGGCCCCACCCCCTGCTGACGGAGC